>NZ_JABWQV010000020.1 GCF_014268615.1 Pseudomonas tehranensis
GGGATAAATCCCCTCGCCACAAAAGCCTCCTCGACAAAGAATCGGAGAGACCCAATTAGTCATCCAGCGCCTTCACCGACTTGGGCGACAGCCGCAGGCTGCGAAGGCTGCGCTTCACGCTCTTGAGATGGTTGACCAGGCTCGGGCCGCGCGCCATGGCAACGCCCATCGCCAGCACGTCGATCACCACCAGGTGGGCAATGCGCGAGGTCAACGGCGTGTAGATCTCGGTGTCTTCATGCACATCGATGGCCAGGTTCACCGTCGAGAGCTCCGCCAGTGGCGTCTGGCTCGGGCACAAGGTGATCAGCGAGGCACCGCTTTCGCGCACCAGATTGGCAGTGATCAACAAGTCTTTGGAGCGCCCCGACTGGGAAATGCAGATCGCCACATCGGTGGGTTTCAACGTGACCGCCGACATCGCCTGCATGTGCGGGTCGGAATAAGCCGCTGCCGTCAGCAGTAGCCGGAAGAACTTGTGCTGGGCATCGGCCGCCACCGCACCCGAAGCACCGAAACCATAAAACTCGACACGCTGGGCCTGGGACATGGCTGTGACGGCTTTTTGCAAGGCCACCGGATCGAGTTTCTCGCGAACCTCCATCAGGGTATGCAGCGTGGTGTCGAAGATTTTCAGGCTGTAGTCGGCGACCGAATCGTCTTCGTGGATGGCAAACTGACCGAAGCTCGCACCCGCAGCCAAGCTTTGCGCCAGCTTGAGCTTCAGGTCCTGAAAACCCGAACAACCGATGGCTCGGCAGAAACGCACAATGGTCGGTTCGCTGATGCCGACGCTGTGGGCAAGATCGGCCATGGAGCTGTGCATCACGGCCGCAGGATCAAGCAATACGTGATCGGCGACTTTCAGCTCCGACTTGCGCAGCAGATGGCGTGACTGGGCGATGTGTTGCAACAGGTTCAAGGGACTGGACTCTTGTTATTGGCAGAAGCCGGGATGTAGCAAGCTTGTAGTTATACTACAAGAATCGGCTTTTTGCCCGCCCAATCCGTAACTCAATCTCCCGGTTTCATGCCGCATGCGCGCCATGTAGCAGCGGCGGGCTAGCAATCATCCCGGTTGGCCCATAACAGCGCGGCCAGCCCTTGGGCTTCAACCGGCCGGCTGATGAGATAGCCCTGAACCTCATCACAGTGTTCGGCTTTCAGAAATTCGAGTTGCTCTGGCCGCTCGACGCCTTCGGCCACCACTTTGAGCGACAACCCATGGGCCATTGCAATGATTGCCCGGGTAATGGCCGCGTCTTCGCTCCCCTCCGTCAACCCACGAATGAACGCCTGATCGATTTTCACGTAATCCACAGGGATGCGTTTGAGATAACTCAGAGACGAATAGCCGGTACCAAAGTCATCGATCGCCAGCTTGACGCCGAGGTCGCGCAGTTGCTGGAACGTCGCGATGATGTGCTCAACACTGTCGAGCAATTGGCTTTCAGTCAGCTCCAGTTCCAGGTATTGCGGCGCCAGACCGGTTTCCTCCAGCACTTGCCGAACCAGGCTGACCAGCTTGCCCTGGCGCAACTGATGCACCGACAGGTTGACCGACACCCTGATCGGCGCCAGGCCCTCACGCTGCCATTGGCACGCCTGCCAACAGGCCTGGCGCAACACGAACTCGCCGATCGGCCCGATCAGCCCGGTCTCTTCGGCCAGGCTGATGAAGTCTCCCGGCGGGACTCGGCCCATGAGCGGATGATCCCAGCGCACCAATGCCTCGGCGGCGTTCAGGCGGCCTGTCGCCAGGCACAATTTGGGTTGATAAAAAACCTTCAACTGCTGCTCTTCCAGGGCTTTACGCAGCTGGTTCTCCAGTTGCAGCCGCTCCAGCGTGCTGGCCTGAAGGCTGTCGGTATAGAACTGGAAATTGTTGCCGCCCAAATGCTTGGCATGTTGCATGGCCATGTTCGCCTGACTGACCAGCGTGGAAATCTCCCGCGCGTTGTCGGGCAACATGCTGATGCCGATCGAGGCACTGACCACCAGTTCATGGCCCTCGATGGTCAGCGGCAGGCGCAGCTTGGCGGACAGGCGGGTCGCCACCCGCGCCAGGCTGGAAAGGTTGCCGTAGGCATCGAACAGCACCCCGAACTCATCGCCGGATAAGCGGGCGATGGTGTCCGCTTCGGGCAATGCATTGATCAGGCGGCGGGCCATCTTCTGCAACAGCTGGTCAGCAACATCATGGCCGAGGCTATCGTTGAGGAGCTTGAAACGGTCCAGGTCGATATGCAGCAATGCCAGGCTGCGTCGTCCGCCCTGGCGCACCCGTTGGTGGGCTTCGTGCAGGCGCTCGCGAAACAGCGAGCGGTTCGCCAGCCCAGTGAGTTCGTCGTAATGGGTCAGGTAGCGCATTCGCTCTTCGGACTCACGCCTGGCTGAAAGATCGGCGAAGAAGCCCACGATATGGCTGACATTTCCCCGAGCATCGCGCACCACGTTCAGTTGCAGCCACTGCGGATACAGTTCGCCATTGGCCCGGGCCTCCACCAGCTCACCTTGCCAGGTGCCGTGCTGCTTGAGCGCCTGGCGAATGACCGGATAGTGCCGACGGGCATCACGACTGCATGGCAGATCGACCACATTGCGCCCGAGCATGTCATCGATATTAAAACCTGTGACCCGCGTGAAGGCCTGGTTGGCGGCCAGCAGCGCGTAATGCGGGTCAAAAATCACAATGCCTTCGCTGGCGGCCTCGAAAACCGTGGCTGCCAACTGGCGCTGTTGCTCAAGCTCTTTACGGGTGCTGATGTCTCGCCGGGTGCCGACCATGCGCAGCACTCGGCCACTCGGGCTGCGCTCCACGGCCCGACCGCGGTCTTCGATCCAGACCCAATGGCCGTCGCCGTGACGTACGCGGTATTCGATCTGGTAGTCCTCGCTACGGCCTTTGAGGTGCTCAATGAGGGCGCGTTTGAGGGCCGGCACGTCTTGAGGATGCAGGCGCGGGGTCAGGTGGCTGAGCATCGCTGTGATGTACTCGGGCTCCAAGCCGAACAGTTCCTTGAGCTGGGTGTGATGGACTTCGTCGGTTTGCAGGTTCCAGTCCCACAGCCCCAACTCACTGGCTTTGAGCGCCAGGTCAAGACGCGCTTCGCTCTTGCTCAGGGCCTGGCTGGTCGCCTCCAGCTCGAGACTGCGCTGTACCACGCGCGCCTCCAGTCCTACCTGGGCCGACCGCAGTTTTTCCTCGGCGCAGCGGCGTTGTTCGACTTCCCGACCGAGCGCCTCGTTGAGCTGTGCGCTACGGGCTTGCGCCTGCTGCAAATGCTCGATCAGCGCCTGGTTCTGGAACCTTCGCAGCATGCCACTTTGTATCAACCGGTTGACCTGCCAGGCAACCACGCTGAGCGAGACCAGCACGACCAGCCCGAGCCAGCCCCATCCGCGCTGCTGTTCATCACCGCCCCAAAATAGATAACCGATGGCCGGCAATAGGCACGGCAAGGTAAAGGACAAAAATGCCGGAAGGCTCACGGCATAGGCAACGCTGGCCGACAGGGTAGCTGCGCCTATCAGGCCGAATACCCAGGCTTGTTGCTGGAAACTGTCGGCCGGTACCAGTGCTATACCCGCTCCGGCCAATGTCAGCCCGGTCATTGCCGAGCCGAGCAAAAACATCCGCAACCAGACCGGGTGCGCCTGGCGGCTGGGTATCGCCGAATCGAAGGCCGCCACCTGGATGACCCGCAGCGCTACCAGCGAGAGCAACCAGACCAGCCAGACGCTGACCTGAAAATGACGCGAAGGCCCCCACAACAACGCGGCGCAAACCAGACCGTTGACCAGCATGAACAGCGTGGGCAGCAGCGAACCCTGATACAACAGCCTTGTGCGTTCGACCGCCATTTCCGTGGCGTACTGCTTGCAGATGATCCGTGGTTCCACACAGGGGCCCGCCAGATCGGAATTTAGGGTCATAGGCACTTGTTCTTGTTCTTATTCAGCGGAGCATGGAGAACCCGAAACATTCAGCGAGCATACACAAGGCAGCGGCCATCCCACACTGTCCAAGCTCATAAAAATGCTGAAAAAGTCGCTATTTCATTGGGTCGCGGGCCCTTCAAGCGAGTCCCGCCAATGCTTGTGGCCCATGACCAACCGGTCATCACCGACCGGTCTTTTATCGGCTGGCGCAAAGCTCGGTTTGCCCGGGCTGCTGCCGCACCCTAGAATGCCCCGATGCGCGATGATCTCTCCCTTCTGCTGAACTCCCTCAACGATGCCCAACGCCAGGCCGTAGCGGCCTCCGTGGGTCGTCAGTTAGTCCTGGCCGGTGCCGGCTCCGGTAAAACCCGGGTGCTGGTGCACCGTATCGCCTGGTTGATCCAGGTCGAGAACGCCTCGCCCCATTCGATCCTGTCGGTGACGTTCACCAACAAGGCCGCTGCCGAGATGCGCCATCGCATCGAGCAACTGATGGGCATCAACCCGGCCGGCATGTGGGTCGGCACCTTCCACGGCCTGGCGCACCGCTTGTTGCGGGCGCATTGGCAGGAAGCCGGCCTGAGCCAGACGTTCCAGATTCTCGACAGCGACGACCAGCAGCGGCTGGTCAAGCGGGTGATCCGTGAGCTGGGCCTGGATGAACAGCGCTGGCCGGCTCGTCAGGCCCAGTGGTTCATCAACGGCCAGAAAGACGAAGGCCTGCGCCCGCAACACATCCAGGCCAGCGGCGATCTGTTCCTGGCGACCATGCGCAGCATCTATGAAGCCTACGAGGCGGCGTGCCAGCGCGCTGGTGTGATCGACTTCTCCGAACTGCTTCTGCGCGCACTGGACCTGTGGCGCGATCACCCAGGCCTGCTGGCGCACTATCAGAAGCGCTTCCGGCATGTGTTGGTGGACGAGTTCCAGGACACCAACGCCGTGCAGTACGCGTGGTTGCGCCTGCTGGCCAAGGGCGGCGACAGCCTGATGGTGGTGGGTGATGACGATCAGTCGATCTACGGCTGGCGCGGCGCCAAAATCGAGAATATTCATCAATACTCGGCGGACTTTCCTGACGCCCAAGTGATCCGCCTGGAACAGAACTACCGCTCCACCGCCGGCATCCTCAAGGCCGCCAACGCCTTGATCGCCAACAATACCGGACGCCTGGGTAAAGAGCTGTGGACCGACGGTGGCGAAGGCGAAGCGATCAACCTCTATGCCGCCTTCAACGAACACGATGAAGCCCGCTACGTGGTGGAAACCATTGAGAGCGCGCTGAAAACCGGCCTGGCCCGCAGCGACATCGCCATCCTGTATCGCTCCAACGCCCAGTCCCGGGTATTGGAAGAAGCCTTGTTGCGCGAACGTATCCCGTACCGCATCTATGGTGGCCAGCGCTTCTTCGAACGCGCCGAAATCAAGAACGCCATGGCCTATCTGCGCCTGCTCGAAGGACGCGGCAATGACGCGGCCCTGGAGCGGGTGATCAACGTCCCGACCCGGGGCATTGGCGAGAAAACCGTCGAAGCGATTCGCGACCACGCGCGCCACAGCCATGTGTCCATGTGGGAAGCCATGCGCCAGCTGGTTACCAACAGAGGCATGACCGGTCGCGCCGCCGGTGCGCTGAAGGCCTTCATGGACCTGATCGAAGATCTGGCCACCAAGTGCACGGACATGCCGCTGCATTTGATGACCCAGACCGTTATCGAGCAGTCCGGCCTGATCGCCTACCACGAAGCGGAAAAGGGTGAGAAAGGCCAGGCCCGGGTGGAAAACCTTGAGGAGCTGGTCAGCGCCGCCCGAAACTTCGAGAACACCGAGGAAGACGAGGAGCTATCGCCACTGTCTGCCTTCCTGGGCCATGCCTCTCTGGAGGCCGGCGACACCCAGGCCGACGAGCATGAAGACAGCATCCAGTTGATGACCCTGCACAGTGCCAAGGGCCTGGAATTCCCCTACGTTTTCCTGGTGGGCATGGAAGAGGGCCTGTTCCCGCACAAGATGAGCCTGGAAGAGCCGGGACGCCTGGAAGAAGAGCGGCGCCTGGCCTACGTTGGCATTACCCGCGCCATGCAGAATCTGGTGCTGACGTACGCCGAGACCCGGCGCCTGTATGGCAGCGAAACCTACAACAAAGTGTCGCGCTTCGTACGTGAAGTGCCCAAAGGCCTGATTCAGGAGGTGCGGCTGTCCAACAGTGTCAGCCGTCCGTTCGGCGGCGGCCAGCAGCAAAGCACCAGCAGCCTGTTTGGCGGCAGCGACATCCCGGAAACCGGCTTCAGTCTCGGCCAGACCGTGCGTCATTCGGTGTTCGGCGATGGCGTGATCCTCAACTTCGAAGGCGCCGGCGCCCAGGCCCGGGTTCAGGTGAACTTCAGCGAAGGCAGCAAGTGGCTGATGCTGGGGTATGCCAAGTTGGAAGCGATCTAGAGATTTCGTAAGAAGCACCCTGCTGTGGGAGCAAGGCTTGCCCGCGAGGCGGTGGCACATTCGACACAGATGCGTCAGACCGATCGCTATCGCGGGCACGCCTTGCTCCCACAGGTATCTCTCCCCCTCCCACATTAGCTTCCGACCGAACTTATTTCCTTTTCCTACAGCCCAAAGCGAACAGACCCTCTTGCGCGACTGAAGCGGAACCTCACCTGTCACGCAAAAGCCCGAAACACTCTGCCGCTAGCCAGCAACAGTTCACCTGTGCAACATGGCGCGCGTGCTATCCACAAATGGGAATGCCCTTATATGAAACGTTTTCTTAGCATCGCCATGGCGTTGTGCATCGGCCTGACGATGGCCATCGACGCCAATGCCGCCAAGCGCTTTGGCGGTGGTAAAAGCTCGGGCGCTGCCCCGACCCACCAGACCAGCCAGATGGCGCCGTCCTCTGCGGCCGGCTCTACCGCGGCTACTGCGGGCGCGGCCGGTGCGGCTGGCGCCGCCACCAAGGCCAGCGGTGCTTCGCGCTGGCTCGGCCCCCTGGCCGGCATCGCCGCCGGTGGCCTGCTCGCCTCCATGTTCATGGGCGACGGCTTCCAGGGCATGCAGATCTTCGACATCCTGATCATGGCGGTCATCGCCTTCCTGGTCTTCCGCTTCATTGCCGCACGTCGTCGCAAGCAGCAGGAGCAACTGGCTCCGGCCGGTCATGCGCCGATGCAACGTGAGGTGTTCAACCAGCAACCGGCCAGTGGTTCGATCTTCGGTGGTTCGGCAGCACCCGTGGCTGCTCGTCCGGTGATCAACGCGCCAGCCTGGTTCAACGAAGAGCGCTTCATCGAAGCTGCGCGTAACCATTTCATGTCCCTGCAGCAACACTGGGATGCGAACGAAATGGACAAGATCTCTGAGTTCGTGACCCCGCAACTGCTGGAATTCCTCAAGCGCGAGCGAGCCGAACTGGGCGATGGCTTCCAGTCGACCTACATCGACAATCTGCAAGTACAGCTGGACGGTGTTGATGATCGCGCCGACAAGACCATCGCCACCCTGACCTTCAGCGGTGTGTCGAAGGACTCGCGCTTCGACAAGGGCGAAGCGTTCAGCGAAAGCTGGAACATGGAACGTGCCCTGGGCGATGACCAGCCTTGGCTGGTGGCCGGTATTCGCCAGAACGGTTGAACCTCTGCGCGTTTTGCATGTTGAAATAAAAGAACCCCGGCTCAGGCCGGGGTTTTCTATTTCACGGTTGCATCTATAGCGAGCTACTGTATAAACCGCTCCATATAAACCGCGCCATCGAGAAAGAGGATCCCGGACGTGGAAGAAATCATCGAACAATTGCGTGAAGCCAACGAACCCGTACCGGTTCCACTGGAGTTGCCTGACGAAGACTTGCTGGTGGAGATCGAAGAGCAGCTGTTCATCGATATTCCGTTCGTATTCAGAGAATTTTTGCTGACGGTCAGCGATGTTGTCTACGGCAGCCTGGAACCGGTGACCGTCACCGACCCACAGTCCCATACCTATCTGCCAGATGTGGCCGCCAATGCCTGGGATGCCGGTGTCGACCGTAGCCTGATCCCGATCTGCCAGGACGGCGACGACTATTACTGCGTCGAAGAAGACGGGACCGTGGTGCTGTGGCAGGCCGAAGAAGAGCTGATTGCCGAAGAAACCTGGGAATCCGTCTGGCACTGGGCCCGGGACGTCTGGCTGGAAAGCTGATCCGCCGCACACCCGCCGTCGGTCAATGCCCGGACGATTCCTTGTGATTGTCCAGGGTCTCCAGCAAGGCCACCTGCATCCGCGTATGCAGGCGGACGAACCAGCGCCAGAGCAATGCCGCCACGGCCGTGGCCACCACCGCGATCAGTACCAGCAACTTGTTGGTCGGTAGAATACTGGCCGACAAGGCTGCCAAGAGCAGGAAAATCATCAGCAGCGAGAGGATCGGGATCACTTCTGCGATCACTCGACGCACGCGCTGGGTGTGACGGCCGGCCATCTCCGGCTTCACGCCCATTTCCGCCAGCAGCATCGACAACGCCTTGAGCTTGCGATACGCGGCAATCAAAAACGGCAGCGACAACAACAACGCCCCGCCCCAGATCAGCGCTTTCTGCCAACTCGGGTCGCTGATCCAGGCTTGCAGATAGGCCGACATTTGTTCGGCAAAGTAGCCACCGGCGATAAAAATCGCGATGACCAGCGCCAGGTTGATGCCCACCTGCAGCAAAATCCGCCGGATCATGGCGGCTAACAGCGCGCCCTCCCCTTGGGGTTGAATGCTGCGAAGCCACTCGCCATACATTCCCAGTACCCTCGACAGCCGTTGTGGCATAACGGCAGCCAGCCTGACCGATAAAGGGTCGGCGGCCCGGATCAGGTAAGGCGTCAGCAGAGTGGTCAGTACCGAAACCGCGACCGCTACCGGATAAAGGAAATCGCTGGTGACCTGCAAGGTCATCCCCAGCGATGCGATGATGAAAGAAAATTCGCCGATCTGCGAAAGGCCCATCCCGACTCGCAGCGAGGTCCGCCCGTCGTTGCCGGCAATAAAAGCACCGAGGCCGCAGGACAGCACCTTGCCCAACACCACTGCGCCAGTGATTACGGCAATCGGCCAAGCGTATTGGAGCAATATGACCGGATCGAGCATCAGCCCGATGGCGACGAAGAAAATCGCGCTGAACAGGTCGCGCACCGGCTCCACCAGTCGCTCGATTTTCAGCAACTGCCGCGACTCGGCCATGATCGCGCCGATCAGAAACGCTCCCAGCACCATGCTGTATTCCAGCTTTACCACCAGTAGGCAAAAGCCGAAACACAGGCCCAGCACGGTGATCAGCAACATCTCGTCGCTGTCGAACTTCGCCACGTAAGCCAGCAGCCTGGGCACCAGCAAAATGCCGATCACCAGGGCGACGATCATGAATAACGACAATTTGCCGACCGTGGAGAACACTTCGCCGGAGCTGACCGTCCCGCTGACAGCGATGCTCGACAGCAAGGCGATAATGCCGATGCCCAGGATGTCTTCGACGATCAGGACCCCGAAGATCAACTGCGCAAAGCGCTCGTTCTTCATCTTCAGGTCATTGAGGGCTTTGACGATGATGGTGGTCGAAGAGATGGCCAGGATTGCCCCGAGGAACAACGAGTCCATGGTGTTCCATTCGAACCAGCGCCCGATTTCGTAGCCGATCCAGATCATCAACACAATTTCGAGGAACGCCGCGATGAACGCCGTGGCACCCACCTTGAACAGCTTGCGCAGGCTGAACTCCAGGCCCAGATAAAACATGAGGAAGATGACCCCCAATTCGGCCAGGGTCTTGATCGTCTCTTCGTCGTGAATAAAACCGAAAGGCGGGGTATGCGGACCAATGATGAAGCCAGCAACGATGTAACCCAGCACCACCGGTTGTTTGAAACGATGAAAGAGTACGGTGACCAGCCCCGCTGCCATCATGATGATCGCCAGGTCTTGAATAAAGCTGATGGCATGCATGGTGGGGCTCCCTGTTCAGATGACCTATCACAGAGCTGGATAAGGCCGTTTCCATTGTAGGAAATACCCTCGCAAGGGGCTTTTGAAGGGTACCACCGCGACTTCCGACAAAAAGACAGTGCAATATATGGAAACAGATCCACCGGGGCGTGACGGCTGCCACAGGCGCAGCGTCCCGATACTGGTAGTTTGAAAACCTTCCAGCACCCGCAGAGGTGCACTCCCGAAATTGCTGCCTTGAACCGTGAGTACGTTATGGAACCCGGAAACGCCCAGCTGTCGATGACGGTGCTGATGACCCCCGATATGGCCAACTTCTCTGGCAATGTCCATGGCGGCACCCTGCTCAAGTACCTCGACGAAGTCGCCTACGCCTGCGCCAGCCGCTACGCCGGGCGCTATGTAGTGACGCTGTCGGTTGACCAGGTGATTTTCCGCGAGCCGATTCATGTCGGCGAATTGGTGACGTTTCTGGCGTCGGTGAATTACACCGGGAACACCTCGATGGAAGTGGGCATCAAAGTCGTGACCGAAAACATTCGTGAACGCTCGGTGCGCCACACCAACAGCTGCTTCTTCACCATGGTCGCGGTGGACGACCAGCGCAAACCCGCCGCCGTCCCGCCATTGCAACCGCAGAACAGCGAAGAAAAACGCCGTTACGAACAAGCCCAGCAGCGTCGGCAGATTCGCCAGGAGCTGGAGAGGCGGTATCAGGAAATCAAGGCCGACGGGCCTTAACAGATCCGCCCGGCTCGCGCCCACAGGGATTGGCGTTGATCAGAGGCTGATCGGTACAGCTTCGAACCTTACCCTCGGATGGGTGATCCGGTCCTGGGCGCGTACCAGTTCCAACTCGTAACTGGCGCACGCCTGGGTTTCCAGCAGGACTTCGTGCACGGCTGCGGCCGTAAATTCGAGCGCCGCCACCAGGCTGTCACCCAGCAACACCCGCGCCAGGAACAGTCCCGAGGTCAAGTCACCCACCCCCACCGGCTGGCGAGGGAAAGCCAACAAAGGACGGCGCAGATGCCAGCTTCCATCAGCGGTCACGAGCAACATTTCGAAGCTGTCCTCGGGCTTACCCGGATAGGCCAGATGTTTGACGAGTATCGCTTTGGGTCCGCGGGCCAGGAGCACGCGAGCCATAGCCACGCAGTCCAGCAGCGACTGCGCCTTGCGTCCCGAAAAGCTGTCCAGCTCCAGCTGGTTTGGGCACATGATGTCCGCCACACTGGCAGCTTGCTCCAGAAGAAAATCGCTCACCTCGGGCGCCACGATGCAACCCTTCTCCGGATGCCCCATGACCGGATCACACAAATAAATTACCTTGGGATTGCACGCCTTGATTCGCGTCACGCCCGCCAGAATCGCCTGTCCTTGGGCGGCGCTGCCCAGGTAACCGGACAACACCGCGTCACAATTGCCCAGCTCGCCGATCGCCGCGATCCCCTCTACCAATGCCGGTATCTGATCAGAGGCAAGCACGTCGCCGGTCCACTGTCCGTACTGAGTGTGATTGGAAAATTGCACGGTGTTGAGCGGCCAGACATTCACCCCAACCCGCTGCATAGGAAAGACTGAAGCGCTGTTACCGGCGTGGCCGAAGACCACGTGAGACTGGATGGCAAGCAGATGAGGGGTACGTTTCATGCGGGATGTTTCCGTAAAACGAATGAAATTCAAGCCGCGCAGTATGCGACTAAACGCAGCCTGTACGACAGACCGGGGACACAGTTAAGCTGACAGCAACTTGTAGGAGCACTTCGTTCATGCTGACCCTTGGAAATATTTTCGTGCTGATGCTGCTGGCTACCGCCGGCGCCTGGCTGTGGCACAACCATGGTTTGCGCGAACGAGCGTTGGCGAGGGTCATGCAACATTGCGCCAACCTCAAGATCGAGCTGCTGGACGGCAACGTGGCGCTGAAAAAGATTGGGTTCGTCAAAGACGCCAGCGGACGCCGGCGCCTGGCCCGTATCTATAACTTCGAATTCACCGTCACGGGTGAATCGCGCCATTCGGGCACTATTACCCAGTTCGGGGCCCACAGCGCGCAAATCGAGCTGGCGCCCTACCCAATGCCGTTCGAAGAGTCAGCGCCGACACCGATCGAACCGGTCCAGACCAGACCCAGGGCCGAAGTCATCGAGTTGAGTCAGTGGCGCCAGGAACACAACAAGTGGAAGCCTTGAGGCAAGGCTGACTCACGGGCACCGACAGTTCGCCAGACCGGCTTGCAGCGCCGCCACGTCTTGAGGTCCATCAAAAATCAATTCGATTCGTGAGTCCTGGCGCCACTCGCTCGCCTGCCACCGCAGCGTCGCGCCCTCCAGCGCATTGGCTGAAACCCAGCCATCGGCGCTGTGGATAACCATCTTCGCCCGTTTCCAGCCGCGACCTTGCAGCCAGCGCGTCAGCGTCGCCGTGTCCAGTCGCTGACTCGGATGCCAACGCCAGCCAATACTCCAGCCGCCTTCCTGTTGCTGATACAGGCAGATGGGCGATGTCGGGTTGGTCCAGACGGCCGGCATCTGTCCCACCTCCTTGGGCAGACTCACGTTATCCACAGCCCCGCTTCCCTGAGCTGCAAGACCTGGTAGTCGATCGATCGGCATCACAGCCTGTTGGGTCCAGTACAAGGCAATCGCCGGCAGTTGCGCAGTGATGCCCAGGCGTTCGGTTTCGCTCAGGTGCTCGGATTTGTTCAGCACCACCAACCCTGCATCGGCCAGAGTTTGCCGTTGGGCGTCGAGCAACGGCGTGCCATCCGCCATCGCTCGGGCATCAAGCACCAACACGCAAGGCTGAACCGCCAGCACGCCGAGCCATGGCCTTTCGTTCAGTTGCCGCATCAACTGCGCCGGATGGCCCAGGCCGGAGGGCTCGATAAACAGTCGATCCGGGCGCGCCTTGCGCAGTAACCGAGCGAGGCCGATCTGAAAGGGCGCGCCGTTGACGCAACACAAACAGCCCCCGGCCACTTCGCCCAGTGCGATACCATCGGCAGTCTGGGTCAGCAACGCCGCGTCCAGGCCGATTTGACCAAACTCGTTGATCAGCACCGCCCAGCGCTCATTCGCCGGGCGCTGCGCCAGCAATTGCTTGATCAGGCTGGTCTTGCCAGCACCTAAGGGGCCTGCGATGACGTGGGTGGGAATGTTCTGCAACATAATCGGCGGCTTTCGATGGAGGTGAACATGCGGTTGATCGGCTGTTTTTTATTGGCGCTGACGTCGAGCCAGGCGCTGGCCCAGGCTTGTGTCGTGCATAGCCAGGCAGAACGGCTCGATGTGAAAGTCTGCCAGCAGAACCGCAATATTCCACAGAAACTGTTCGCCGACGGCTTCTGCCAGCCAAACCTTGCCGGACAAAAAGTCGAGGTGCAGTACGTCGATCAATGCCCTGGCGGCGCGTTTGGCATCTGCAGCAATGCCCAGGTCGCCAATATGCCCTACCGCCAGGATATTCACTATTACGGCGTGGCCAGCGATGCGGCCTATCTGCAGCCGTTCTGTGAAGGACAAAGTCAGGGCAACTGGCTCAAACCTTAAGCGAGCCAGTCCAGAGTAAGGATCAATCGACGCTCCCCCGGCGCCAGCTGCGGCGAACGATGGATCAGGCCCATGCCCTCGTTTCCATGCCACTTCTCGCCTTTGAGCAGCGCCACATCGCCACAGGCAAGCTGCTGAACCGCATGCGGGTCACCCGGTTCAGCTTCAGGCTGCCCCAGACATCGACGATCCATCACACCCTCCTTTAGCCACTGGCTACCCACGCCGGCGTACGTGGTGATCAGTCGTACCGGCACATGGTCGACGTGAAAACGCGGGCACATGGCCTTGTCCAGCGTTCGCAGGCGCAGGCCGACACGTCTGGCGCCCAGCAGGCAGGCAAACGCACTGACCAGCCAGGAGACATCGGTGATGAAGCCTTCATAGCCATGCAGATCGCCAAAGCCTGCGGCGAGACCGTCCAGTGCCGGTTGCGCGTCCTCCTGCGGCAGGTCGAGCACCCGCGATTCGGCCAGAGGCTGACCCATGGAAAGCACCATGGCCGCAAAATCGCTGATGTGCACCGGCAGTTGACGTTGCCAGACCGTCAGGTTGGCATCGTCGTCCAGAATTTGCGTCAGGATCCGCGGAGTGTCGCCCTGAACCTGGCGTACCTGCTCTTCCCGCTTCGCACTGGGCGCCAGCATCACGCTGCGGCCTCGTCATGCCAGGGGCCGAACGGGTCCGGCAGCAAACGCCAACTGTCGACACCCAGGGCCATTTCCGCGTCACTGAGCAGGCAAGCGTCCAGCTCGGCAGTCAGTTGCGTGAAGTCGATATTCTGACCGATGAATACCAGCTCCTGCCGGCAATCACCGGTGGCGGGAAGCCAGTTTTTCAGGATGGCTGCGGTACTTTCCCCATCTTGCGGCCATTGGCTTTTCGGCACAAACCGCCACCAGCGCCCGGCGAATCCATGTCGCATCAAGCCGCCGGCCTGGGACCAACTGCCCGCTTCCTCATGTTTGCTGGCCAACCAGAAGAAGCCCTTGGAGCGCAGGAGCTTGCCATTGGTCCACGGACGGTCGATAAAGCTGAAAAACCGCTGGGGATGAAACGGCCGGCGCGCCCGGTAAGCTGCCGAAGCGATACCGTATTCTTCGGTTTCGGGCACGTGCTCACCGCGTAGTTCCTGTAGCCAGCCCGGTGCTTGAGCCGCGCGCTCGAAGTCGAAAAGGCCTGTGTCGAGAATCTTTTCCAGCGGTACTTGGCCCATGACCATGGGAATGATCTGCGCCTGGGCGTTGAGCCGTTCCAGAATCGCGATCAACTCCTCCCGTTCGTGACGGCCGACCAAATCGATTTTGCTGATCAGAATCACATCGGCGAACTCGATCTGCTCAATCAGCAGATCAGTAATGGAACGCTCGTCCTCCTCCCCCAGGGTTTCGCCTCGTGAAGCGAGGCTTTCGGCCGCCTGGAAATCCAGCAGGAAATTTACGCCATCGACCACCGTCACCATCGTGTCGAGCCGTGCCACATCGGCCAGGCTGCGGCCCTGCTCATCACGAAAAGTAAAGGTTTCCGCCACCGGCAAGGGTTCGGAAATCCCCGTGGACTCGATCAGCAGATAGTCGAAGCGGCCTTCCCTGGCGAGCTGGCCGACTTCTTCCAGCAAGTCTTCACGCAATGTGCAGCAAATGCAGCCGTTACTCATCTCCACCAGTTTCTCTTCAGACCGGCTTAGGGTGACATCTCGCTGGACTTCGCTGCCATCGATGTTGATCTCGCTCATATCGTTGACGATCACAGCGACACGCAGGTTGTCGCGATTGCGCAGGACGTAATTGAGCAGTGTGCTTTTACCGGCGCCGAGAAATCCGGACAGCACGGTGACGGGAAGACGATTGGGCACAGGTATATCCTCATCGGGCGGGCGGCGCTGACGCGGTTGAACGCAGGTCGCGGCTCTTTTCTTCAGGCTTGGGTTCGGTTCAAGGTCTAAGACTTTTTAATGTTATAGTATAACAACAACATTTAACCAGCACCGCTGTTCAACCGGTCTGAAGTAAAAACATGCGCAATTTTCTGAAATTTGTATTCGCAAGCCCGATGCTGCTGTTGGCGCTGGATGTCTCAGCCCAAAGTCCTGTGTTGGCAAACTGCACTCGCAGCGCGAATTTACTGGCTTGTGTGGATGGGCAAGGCAATGCCTACAGTGTCATGACGGCCGGAAACACCCTTTATCTGCGCGGATTTGAAGTGACTGGCCGGCGCTATTGGGCCCAAACCACTAGCCGTTACGGCCAACTGACGTTCTTTACCGGAATAGCTTCTGACGGAGAGAGCTGGGTGGGATACAGCCGGCGCGTAGGCTGGACGACAATCAATCGTTTCTCGAGCTCGGGTGGAAGCACTGGGAAGTTCCTATGTGGACGCATAAGTGGGTGTCAGGACGCACCCCGCTGATGTTTCACGTGGAACGGTTCGTAAGCCATCCCCCTGAGTAAAATGAAACTGCGTTCATGAATAGTGTTCGTCGCGCACATTGTTATAGTATAACATCTATTGTGTGCCTATGACGGACCTTGAATATGAATGCGTTAACTCTGCCGGACATTGCTGCGCAGGCTTCGCGCCAGTCCCTGCCCCTCGATTGGGTAGGCATGTGCGGCATCGCGGTACCCGTATTGATCGACGGTCAACGTCTCACCGCGATCGCCGATGCCGGCGTCAGCCTTGACGATGGTGAGGCCCGTGGCATCCATATGTCACGCTTGTATCTGGCGCTGGAGCTGCTCGAAAACGCAGCGCTGTCTCCTATGCTGTTACGCCGAATTCTCCAGCAATTCCTCGACAGTCACGTAGGTCTATCCGACGCCGCCTCGCTGAGCGTTCGCACCGATCTGCTGTTTAAGCGCCCAGCGCTCGTCAGCCCACTGGCTGGCTGGAAGCGCTATCCGATCAACATCGAAGCCCACCTGAAAAATGATGTGTTCCACGTGGAACTGAACATTCAGATTGCCTATTCGTCCACCTGCCCTTGCTCGGCCGCGCTCGCTCGTCAGTTAATCCAGCAGCAATTTGTAGACGACTTTGCCAATCAGGCACTCGAGCACGCCAGCGTCCTGGCTTGGCTTGGCTCATCAAAAGGCATCGTCGCCACGCCGCACAGTCAGCGCAGCACGGCCACCTTGAATCTGCGGCTGAACCCGGGCGTCGACGAGCTGCCGCTGCTGTCCATCATTAACGAAGCTGAAGCGGCCCTCGGCACGGCTGTACAAACCGCAGTGAAACGGGCCGATGAGCAAGCCTTCGCGCTCGCCAACGGTCAAAACTTGATGTTCTGTGAAGACGCCGCGCGGCGGCTGAGCATGGCTTTGCGGCGATCCCCCGATATCGCCAGCCTCAATGTGCGAGTGGTGCACGCCGAAAGTCTGCATGCCCATGACGCTGTGGCACAAAGCCGTTGGGTCAGGGAGGCACTGTGATTCGTTGCCAGTCATTGCGCTGGGGCGCCCCGGGCCACCCCCTCACACCACCGCTGAACATAGAACGGCCGGCGGGGAGCCTGACGGCCATCGTCGGTGCCAACGGTGCGGGCAAAAGCAGCCTGCTGAAAGTGCTGGCGGGCCTGCAAAAACCTCTATCCGGCAAAGTCGAACTGGATGTTCCACGTCGCGGCAGCGTCTCGTTTCTGGCGCAACAGCAACATCTGGACCGGCAATTTCCAATCAGCTTGCAAGAGCTGGTGGCGGCGGGATCCTGGGGTAGCAGACACACGCCGGCGATGCGCCGCCATCGATTGAAAGCCGTACTGCAAGACTGGGCGTTGGATGGCCTGGAGCATCGCTCGTTGATGGCGTTGTCGGGAGGCGAGCTGCAACGCGCCCTTCTCGCCCGTTTGAGTCTGGCCGAAGCGCCTCTGCTGTTGCTCGACGAACCCCACGCCGCCCTCGACGAACAAGGCCAGGCGCTATTGTGGAAGCACATTCACGGCTGGCATGCCGAAGGCCGTACCCTGGTGGTGGTGTGTCATGATCTCGCCGCGGTGCGCCAACATATTCCGCATACATTACGGGTCAGCCAAGCCGGCTGCACGCTGGGCCGCAGTGTCGATTTGATTACCCAACAACCCTTCACGCAGGTGGCCTGATGCTCGCGGCCACCCACCTCTGGCAACCCTTTCAGGAATTTGTCTTCATGCGCCGGGCACTGCTGGGCGGCCTGGTACTGGCGTGTAGCACGGCACCGCTTGGCGTGTTTTTGATTCTGCGACGCATGAGCTTGATAGGCGATGCCGTCGCTCACGGCATCTTGCCCGGAGCAGCACTGGGTTTCTGGTTCGCTGGGCTGAGCCTGCCAGCCCTGACGCTGGGTGGACTCGGCGCAGGCTTGAGCATGGCCGGGCTGGCGGCCTGGATTACCCGTCGCACCGGTCTGCGGGAAGACGCCAGCCTTGCGGCGATTTATCCCATTTCCCTGGCCGCCGGTGTGTTGATTCTCGGTATGGCCGGCAAACGCCTGGACTTGCTGCACCTGTTGTTCGGCTCGGCGCTGGCGGTAGATGGCCCGACACTTACCGGCATGCTCTGGGTTTCGGGGATCAGCCTGCTCGCGATGACGCTGATTTACCGACCGCTGTTGCTGGACACCCTGGACCCTCTTTTCCTGCAAACCGTCAGCCGTCTGGGCCCTCTGGCCCATGGCGTGTTTCTGACCTTGGTCGTGTTGAACCTGGTCATCGGCTTCCAGGCCATCGGCGCACTGATGGTGGTCGGCCTGATGATGTTGCCTGCTGCCGCTTCACGATTCTGGAGCCGCCGATTGCCGGTTCTGATGGGAGTCGCGGCGCTGTTTGGATGTCTGTCGGTGTGGCTCGGGCTGCTGTTGTCATTCCACTTCTCGCTACCCAGCGGGCCGGCCATCGTACTGGTGGCGGGCGCGCTGTATCTGCTGTCCGTAGTGTTCGGTCCGGTGCACGGTTTGCTGCGTCGCCCGCCTTTACTCACATCCCAATGAGGTGTTTCCCGATGCGCGTTCTGCTCGTGCTGTTCAGTCTGATGCTGTCCTTGTCGACGTCTGCCGCCGAAAAGCTCCAAGTGGTGACCAGCTTCAGCATCCTTGCCGACATGACCCAAGAGGTCGGCGGCGAGCATATCCAGATCACCAACCTGGTGGGGCCGGACGCAGATGCACACACCTACGAACCTACGCCAGACGACGCCAAGGCGTTGCTCAGGGCCAAACTGATCATCAAGAATGGCCTGGGTTTTGAACCCTGGCTGGATCGCCTGATCACCAGTACCGAAACCAGCGCAGCGGTGATCAGCGCCAGCCGCGGCGTTATTCCTCGTTCACTGGATGAAGACGGCGAGACCGTTCCCGACCCGCATGCCTGGCATAACCTGGCAAACGCCGAGCTGTACATCAGGAACATCACCAAGGCGCTGGAAACCGCCGACCCGGCCCACAAGGCCGACTACGAACGTAACAGCCAGGCTTATCTGAAAAAGATCTACGCGCTGCTCGCCGATGCCAAGGCCAAGCTTGGCGCCTTGCCACCGGGCAATCGCAGGATCGTGACGTCCCACGATGCCTTCGGCTATATGGGACAGGCCTATGGCATCGAGTTTATCGCGCCACAGGGGCTGTCCACTGAACGGGAGCCCTCGGCCGCCGATGTCGCGGCGCTGATAACCCAGATACGCAAAGCGAAAGTAAAAGCCGTGTTCATGGAGAACATCAAAGACGCGCGCCTGCTCAAGCAGATAGCGGCTGAAAGCGGTGCGCACATCGGCGGCACGCTGTACTCCGATGCGCTGGCGGCCAGCGGACCGGCCAGTACCTTCATCGGGTTGTTCGACTACAACCTGAATATGTTGTACGAAGCGTTGAGCCGGCCATGATTTGCAAGTGCTCTTGAAAGAACTTCTGTGGGAGCAGAGCTTGCTCGCGATGCGCATGCGCCTTGCTGCCACAGATCAACCAGGTCATGTACGCCAGAGCGGGACTCAAGCCCTCGGCTTGACCGTCCCGCAATCCTGCCCCAACCACACGGCGCGGGTATCCAGGCTGCCGTTCTGCTGGATGCCGGTGGCGTTGAACGTGCCGTTCACCGTCGTAGTGAATTCCCGGTCACTCTGGAATGTCGCGACCCCATTGCCTTGGGCTTTCGGACAACTGAAACGAAACTTCCACTGATTGCCGGTGCGCTCGGTGATCTGTTGTTTGCACCCCGATTGCGGGTCTTGCAACGGAATGTCATTGGTCTGGACCTGTTCCGGGGTCAGGCATACGCGAATGCCCTTTCCGCCCATGGTGATGCCCTGCTTTTCCAGCATCGCCCGTTGCTCTGGGGTTATCTGGTTTTGCAGTTGGCCAAGAATCAGTTGCAGATCTGGCAGATTCTGGTTGTCGACCTTCATATTGCTTGTAGTCAGCTCCCACAAACCGGGTTGAAGCATCTGCGCCTGAGCCACCACAGAAACCGACAAACCAACCGTCAGGGCCAAACCCAGCAGACAAACTTTCATCACAAGCACTCCAGAGGACAGGTGGCCGTTAGACGTCTCCCACAGGCTTCGGTTCAGGCTCGACAGGAGTGAATTAATTAGCGACATCCGCCGTGGAACATGGTCTGTTAAGCATTGAAACTTCAGGAGCAAGGCTGCCCCATGGATTATTTCGGCCCGCATGTTTTCGGTTACCTGATCGCATTGCTTCACACTTTGGGTTCTATCGCCGCCGTTCACGCGGTGCTGACGGTACGCACCGCTCAGGGTTCGATCGCCTGGGCCCTGTCGTTGGTATTTATCCCCTATTTGACGTTGATTCCCTATCTGGTTTTCGGCCGGAGCACGTTCGACGGTTATATCAAGGCGCGCCGGCAAGCCAACGAAGAAATGCGCAAAGCCGTCTCCGAGCTCAACTGGCGGCCATGGGTCGAAGAAGCTCTCACCGCCCGCGCCTCTCAAGCCTACGCCTCATTACGGGCGATGCCCAAGCTGGGGCGCACGCCGTGCCTGGCGAACAACCAGGTGCGCTTGCTCATCAATGGCTTCGCCACATTCGAGGCAATTTTCGAGGCCATTGAGGGTGCCCGAGAAGCCGTGCTCATTCAGTTTTTCATCATCCACGACGACCGCCTCGGCCAACGTCTGAAAACGCTGCTCTTGAAGAAAGCCGCAGAAGGCGTCGCGGTGTATCTCCTGTATGACCGCATTGGCAGCCATTCCCTGCCCCACAGCTACGTCCAGGCATTGCGCGACGGCGGTGTCCATGTCAAAGCTTTCGCCACCCGTAGCGGCTGGCTCAACCGATTCCAGGTCAATTTTCGCAACCATCGCAAGATCGTCGCGGTGGACGGCGTCCTGGGCTTCGTCGGCGGACATAACGTGGGCGATGAGTACATGGGGGAAAAGCCGCCCTTGGCGCCATGGCGCGATACCCACGTCGAAGTACGCGGGCCCGTCGTGGCGAGCATGCAGGAGTCGTTTGCCGAAGACTGGTTCTGGGCGGCCCGCTCATTGCCACCGCTCATCCTGCCGGACGCCTACCCGGATGACGGCGTGCTCTGCCAATTGCTGGCCAGCGGCCCGGCCGACGCGTACGAAACCTGTTCACTATTTTTTGTCGAAGCGATCCATGCGGCTAGCGAGCGTGTCTGGATCACCACGCCGTACTTCATTCCTGATGAAGCGGTATTCGCTGCGTTGCGCCTGGCGGCATTGCGCGGGGTAGACGTGCGCATCTTGCTGCCATCACGCCCAGACCATAAGGTCGTCTACGCGGCGTCGAGCCTGTACGCGTTCGAAGCAGTACGGGCCGGCGTGCGGGTATTTCGTTATGAGCCGGGCTTCCTGCACCAGAAAGTTGTGCTGATTGACCGTGAAATCAGCGCCATCGGCAGCGCCAACCTGGACAATCGCTCGTTCCGGCTCAACTTCGAGGTGATGCTACTGACCGTGGATATTTCGTTCGCCACTCAGGTCGAGCAGATGCTCGAGGACGACTTCGCCCAAGCGCTGGAAATAGACAAACAGGAAGGCCGGGAGACCCACCGCCTGCAGAAGATCGGCATGCGGATCGCCCGGCTTATTTCCCCGATACTCTAAGTGGCACACATCTGATCAAGGGGTATAGATGTCGTCGCGAGTCCAGGGCAACTCATGGCTGCCATCGGCGTGCGTCTTCACCGCCAGGATCTGGTGCAGGTTGATCCAGCCCTTGGCGAATGCGTAGGCGCATCCGGCCAGATAAAGGCGCCAGATCCGCAGCGCTTGCTCTGGCACTTCTTTGGCGGCGGCCGCGAGGTTGTCTTCCAGCCGCTCACTCCAATGATCGAGCGTGCGGGCGTAATGCATGCGCAGGCTTTCCACATCGACAATCTCCAACCCCGCTTCGCTGATCTGGGCGGAAATCATCGACAGGTGCGGCAGCTCGCCATTGGGGAACACATACTTCTCAATGAATTCACCCGCACCACGTCCGACCGGGCGACCGTCCGTGTGCTTGGCGGTGATGCCATGGTTCATCACCAAGCCACCCTCGCGAACCGCGCCGAAAAGGGTTTTGCAGTACTGCTGAAGATTGGCATGGCCAACGTGCTCGAACATGCCGACGCTCACCACTTTGTCGAAGCGACCGTCCTGGGGCAGGTCCCGATAGTCGAGCAACTGCAACTCCACCTGACCATCCAGGCCGTCAGCCGTGACCCGCTCCCGAGCCAGGGCCAGTTGCGCCTTGCTCAGGGTAATGCCAAAGACCCTAGCGCCGAACTCCCGCGCCGCGTAACGCGCCAACCCGCCCCAGCCGCAGCCCACATCCAGCAAGTAATCTCCCGGTTGCAGGCGCAGCTTGCGGCACAAATGGCGGAATTTGGCTTGTTGAGCCTGCTCAAGGGTTTCGCTACCGGTCTCAAAGTAAGCACAGGAATAGGCCATGTCGCTATCGAGCCAGAGCTGATAAAAGGCGTTGGAAAGGTCATAGTGGTAGGAAATCGCCTTGGCGTCGGCTTCCTTGTCATGAACCGAGCGTACCGGCAGGTAATCAACGTTTTCGGCCAGCAGGGCTTGGCTCCATTCATCGCAGACGCGGATGACTTCGTGGATCGATCCTTCGAGTTCCAGCTTGCCTTCTACAAACGCCGCTCCCAGTGAATTAAGGCTGGGATGGGTGAGTTGTGCGACCATCTGTGGGTCCTTGACCACGATCGTGACGCTGGGATCGGCACCCAGCGTAAATTCATGGCCGTCCCAAAGCCGCAGCCGAAGCGGTAAATGCAGATTCTGTAAGGCCGGTGGAAGTTGCGCGAGCATGAGATAGCCCCCCTTGTTTCAGACGTCTGAAATGAGGGTAGACCATCCTAGAAAAGTAGCAGCCTATGGAATTTATAGCCTTTTTCTATCGCGCCCTCCTCCCTCCCTTCTGAGGGTCATTTTCAGATCCCGGGGCGCGTTGACTGACTAAGGCCTAGCCACCAAAGACTGGCACCCTGAGCAACCCATTTGTTCCACGTGGAACTAAACTCAGCAAACCAACCCATCTCAATCCTGGCCCTTGACCGAGGTATTCGATAACGGACACATTACGCTCATAATTTTTCTCAAGCCGAGCGGGAGAAGAGCCATGAGCAACTACGACGTGATCATTCTGGGCGGTGGCCCCGGTGGGTATAACGCGGCGATTCGCGCCGGACAGTTGGGCTTGAAGGCCGCCTGTGTCGAGGGGCGCGCCACCTTGGGCGGCACCTGCCTGAACGTCGGTTGCATGCCTTCCAAAGCCTTACTCCACGCCTCGGAGCTCTACGAAGCAGCCATGGGAAAAGAGTTCGCCAGTCTGGGCATCGAAGTCAGCCCCACCCTCAACCTCGCTCAAATGATGAAGCAGAAGGACGAGAGCGTGGCGGGACTGACCAAGGGTATCGAATTCCTGTTTCGCAAAAACAAGGTCGAATGGGTCAAGGGCTGGGGCCACATCGACGGGCCCGGCAAAGTGACGGTCACCGGTGAAGACGGCGGCAAGACCACACTGAGCGCCAAGGACATCGTCATCGCCACCGGTTCCGAGCCCACTCCCCTGCCGGGTGTGGCGATCGATAACCAGCGCATCCTCGACTCCACCGGTGCATTGTCCTTGAGTGAAGTGCCGCGTCATCTGGTGGTGATCGGCGCGGGCGTCATCGGCCTCGAATTGGGTTCGGTCTGGCGGCGCCTGGGCGCTCAGGTCACGGTGGTGGAGTACCTCGATCGCGTCTGTCCTGGCGTGGATGGCGAGGCCGGCAAGACCTTGCAAAGGGCCCTGGCCAAACAAGGCATCCAGTTCAAACTGAGTTCCAAAGTCACAGGCGCCACTTCTTCGGCCAACGGCGTGCAATTGCAGGTTGAGCCCGCCACGGGTGGCGAGGCGCAGACCCTCGACGCGGATTATGTGCTGGTCGCCATTGGTCGTCGGCCGTACACCCAGGGGCTGGGGCTTGAGAACGTCGGCCTCAGCACCGACAAACGCGGCCTGCTCGCCAACAAGGGCCACCGCACCGAAGCGCCCGGCGTGTGGGTGATCGGCGACGTGACATCCGGCCCGATGCTGGCCCACAAGGCAGAAGACGAGGCCATGGCCTGCATCGAACAGATCGTCGGCAAGGCCGGCGAGGTCAACTATGACCTGATCCCCAACGTCATCTACACCCGCCCAGAACTGGCCAGCGTCGGCAAGACCGAGGAACAGCTCAAGGCTGAAGGCCGTGCCTACAAGGTCGGGAAGTTTCCGTTCACGGCCAACAGCCGGGCGAAGATCAATCACGAGACCGAAGGTTTCGCCAAAATACTGGCCGACGAACGGACCGATGAAATCCTCGGCGTACACCTGGTGGGGCCGAGCGTCAGCGAGATGATCGGGGAATACTGCGTCGCCATGGAGTTCAGTGCCTCAGCCCAGGACATCGCGCTGACCTGCCATCCGCACCCTACCCGCTCGGAAGCCTTGCGCCAGGCGGCGATGAATGTGGAAGGCATGGCGACACAGATGTAATGCGTGAGTTTATCCACAACACGCTGGGAGCAAGACTTGCTCCCAGCGTGCCTGGATGTACACACAAAGCTTAGCGAGCCGAAATTCGGGCCTTGCGCTGGCGAAGGTTGATCAATCCCAGCCCCAGCGCCACCACCAGCAGGACACCGGCTATTTGCAGCCAAACTTTGTAGGGCCGCAACGCCGAACGAATCGGCTCCAGGGCCTGGGTCACGTAGCGTTTGTCCGCGTTGCGAAAATCAGGATAAGGGCAGTGCCGGCCAAAATCCCACGCCCACTCCACGTAAGGGCCGTGCTGCACATAACGTTGATACAACGCGCGTTGCTCCGCCAAGCTGGAGTTGTAGCCCACCGCGGCACACAGTACCGCCGCAAACGCATGGCTGGTATGGGGCAGGTTATCGGCCGCCTGGCTCGCCAACGCCGTGGCGACAAAACGATAGTGATAACGCGCGTCCGGTTGCGCGGCGCTGGCCTGCTGGCGTTGCAACTCGCCTTCGCTGATCAGCGGTCCAACCTTCAGTTCAGCTGGCTCAAGGCTATAGTTGCCGCCAAAGATGGCGTAGTCCGGCGCCATCTCGTAACCGAGCAGTTCCATACCCTGGGTACGCGCGAACCAGGACGCATTGAAATACGCCTCGGCCCGTCGAGTGGGCCACCACTTGGACTCGGCCTCCTGACGCAACTGCCCATAAGCTCGAGCCTGGTTCTGTAGCTCGACGTTGTCGAAGTAGTCCGGCGCCTCATCGTAGCGTCCTTCTCGCAGCAGGCGACGCCCCAGCAGATTGCGCAGGTTCGCGGCCACCGGCAGTTGCACGTAATTGTCGCGATCCTGCTGGCTCAACGGCGGCACCGCCGGGACTTGAGCGTCGACGTATTGCTTGAGCTCGTCGACTGTCAGCACCCGCTCAGCGACCGTAGCGGCGTCATACCAATAAATGCTCTGGCTGCGGTAGAGCTGATCGAAGGCTTGAAGGTAATCGCCCCGTTGCAAGGCCAGGATCGCGCTTTCGCCTTCGACCCGACACTTGGGTTGCACCGACTCGTAATTCCAATCCGGAGTGCGTCGCTCGCCCCACGACTCGTCTTTGGGAAACGCCTGGGCAGCTTTGGCATAGGCCGCCGCAGCGGCGCCTTTGTCACCCTCGCGCACCGCCAGTTTGGCCCGCAGCCACCAAGCCAGGCCGCTATCCCCGGCCTTTTCCAGGAACGCCTTGGCGGCGGCATAATCGCCTTGCTGATAATTCACCGCCGCCAGACGGTCGGCATTATCGAGGCTGTCCCGGGTGCTGGCTTGCAGCAACATGACCAGCCGCTTCTCGCCGGCCGGTTGCTCACCGAATGACCAACCGATGCGGCTGAGCAACGAAGCGGTAAGCAGTTGCTGCACTGCTTTGCCTTTGAGCAGGCGCATCAACTGCTCGTCCGGCAGCTCGCTCAGGTCACCGACCAATTGTTTCAACGAACTGTAGCCGACCTCGGAGCCCAGCAGGTTCTGGCTGGCGTAGAGTTCAATGGCACTGTTCCAGTCATCACGGGTGTAGGCAACCCGGGCTTCTTCGCCGAGGCTGGCGACACCCAGCTCCAACGGGTCGCTGAAGCCACTGATGCTCAACTGACGAGCCTGACGGAACGCCTCTTGAGCCTGGTCCAGCAATACTGCCGGTTCACCGCTGCCCGCCTCGCTACTCATGGCGAACAAGGCTCGCCCCAGGGAATACGCAGCCCATGTGCTGCGCAACCGGCGCTCGTTCGCCGGCAACGCGAGTAACTGACGGAACGAATCGACCGCCAGCGCATGCTCGCCGGCGTTGAAGGCTGTCGCGCCGATCGCGTACAAGCGCAGTTCGGCAGGCAGATTTGCCGCTTCGGTGGTGACCTGTTGAACGTCGGTCAGCGCCCGCACACGCTCCACGACCGCTTGCTGCGGCGGGGTCAGGCCGAGCCGTTCGGCCTTGTTGCGCTGCTCGACGTAGGCAGGTAAATCACCGTAGCGCTGATCCGGGTTGGCCGTCGCATCGGTGGCTGGCTTGAGCCCGGCTATGGCGTGGCCGAGGCGACTGATCTCGAAACGAAAGCTGCCTTCGGGCAAATCCGCCAGCGATTGGCTGCGGTTATCCAGCAGGCGCATCGGGAAATCCGGTCCGCAGGCCAGCGCCTGACCCAACGGCAGGCTGAGGCTCAGGCAGAGCAGACGACTGGGCCACTTACGGGTGAACATTGAAACCTCCTTGGTCAATTTTCGTACAGCGCGCCCAGCCAATGGCACGCTGGGCGCCAGCGGCCAGGCGGCCTTCCTGAATGCGGGTGAAGGTAAGCAGTCCGGGCGTTTGTTGCAACGTGTACCCCGCCAGCGCATCAGCACCGTCGCACGCGCCAACCACCAGGGTCAGACGCTGGGGCCAGGGACTGTCGAGGTTGCCCTGATTAACCAACTCAATATCGTAAAGCCCGCCCTGTTCATGCACTCGCAAGGACAACCGACTGTCCAGGCGGTCTCCCCGCGCAACGGCACCGAGGGTGGTCAAACTCCAGGCGCGTCGGTCATCCGCCAGCGGCAGGCGAAACCAGATCAACCCGGCCAGATGTGTCGGTGGTTCGGCCCGCAGTTCTGCCACCAGCCCGGCCACTTGCTGCGGGTCGGCCAGCAGCTCACGACTCTCGCCGCCTTGATCGATCGGCACTTCACTTTCAACCACCGGCACACCACTCTCCTGAGCCAACAGCGCCATGCCGTAGGCTGGCAGGGCCAGATAGAACGGTCGCGTGGTGACACCACTCCAGCGTTCGGCCCAGTGCAGCGCCTGTTTCGGGTCGAACAGCCCCTGACGGGGATCACTCACCGCGTGGACCTGCAACACGCTGCTGTCCACCGTCCGCAGCAGCCCTGGCAACGCAGGGCTGTCGAGCCACGCCGGCAGTGCCGTGATGCTCAGCCCCAGCGTGGCGGGCAGGGTTTGCCGCAAACGGTTCAAAAATGCGCCATAGGCAGGCAGTCGTGCATTGCCGGCGTCGTGGTCGATCTCGATCCCTACTGGGGCCAGGCCTTGCGCTTGCCAGTCGCTCAGCAGTTGCTGGATCTGCGCGATCACATCGTCCTGATCCAGAAATCTGAGCTGACCGTCCAGGCGTATCACTGCGATCAGCGGTCGACCGTCAGCCTTGAGCAGTTGCGCATCGATCCGTGCGCGGCTCCAGCCGGCCTGGGGGAAGGCCTGCAAGGCAAGAATGCGCAGGCTGGAAAAATCCTTATGGCTTTGCCGCAGCGCCGGCGCGTGGGCCGGCGTCCACTGGCGCTGCCAGACATAGAGTTGGTAATCGAGAGCCGGGGGCGGGGACTGTTCACAGCCGATTAAAAGCAACGCGGCAAGGGTCAGCGATAGCCGGAAAAGAAACGCCATGGAATTTCAGCACCCAAAAAAGGCTGGCAGATTAACCCCTCCCGCGCCAGCCACAAATGAATTCATCCTCAGCACCTTGTCATTCAGGCTTACGCGCAATAATCACCTGACTCTTGGCCACCACCGCATCCAGCGCCTGCTTGATCTGCGCGCCGCGGGGCGAATTGAGCACCGCTTGCCAGGTGTCTGCCCAATGGTTGAGCAGCGGGTGATCGGCGTTGCTGAAATCGACTTTCGCTTCCCAGAACAACAGCATCCACATCGACCAGTAGAAACCGTACTGGCTGTGACTCAACACTTCCAGCCCGGCCTCGCTGACCATGGCCTTGAACTGCTCTTCGCTGATGATGCGAATGTGGTTGGGCTTCTGGAAATACTCCGGTGCGGCGATGTCCTTTTGCAGGTCTTCGGAGCTGGGGTGCGGCACGCTCAACAGGTACAGCGCGCCGGGCCGGCCGACCCGGACCAGCTCGGCGAGAAACTGCGCCGGGTCGTCGACATGCTCAATGACTTCCGTGGACACCACCCGGGTGACCGTCCCATCGGCAATGGGCAGCGGGTTGCAATCGGTCACATGGCATTCGACGTCACGTGCCGGAGTGTCGCTCAAGCGCTGGCGGGTGGCCTCGACCTTGGCCGCGTCGATATCGGCGATGATGATCTTCGCCCCGCGCATGCCACAAAAATGCACGTTGCCACCGTCGCCGCAACCAACGTCCAGCAATGTGTCCTCAGGCGCAACCGGGAAACCGCTGAACAGTTCTCCGGTTTGCTGATTGAACCAGCCGCTGAGCATCGCATCGTGCAGCCCGAGCATATAGGGATCGACCTTGTCGGCCGCTGGCGTTGCGGGCGCGGGCGTACCCGTGGTGAGTTTCTTCAAAAGGCTCAGCATGAAGGGGCTCCAGAGACGGGAAGGACGGGACGGGCGGCACGCAGGCGTTCAACCAGTTGAGCGCCGCGCTGGCGCATGGGCATTTCAATCATCCGGTAGTTGAGTTCGCTCAACAGCCCGATCAGCGTCAAGGCACAGGCAAGGGCCAACCAGGGATCACTCGCCACGTCCGGCGACCCCAGCGGGGCGAAACGAAACCACAGTTCGCGCAGCAGGAAAAACACCGGGATGTGGATCAGATAGATCCCGTAGGAGCGGCTGCCAACCCAGGTCAGCGCAGTTTTCAACGGGCTGCGGGGCAGCAGATAGTCCCGGTCATAGGAGGCCACCCAGACCAGCACGGCACTGAGCAGTGCGATGACTCCGAGACGGTAGAATGACAGATTGAAATGCTCGGTCGCGATCCAGGCCATCACGCTGCCTAGGCCTGCCATCAGCAACACACCCAGCCCGGGCCAACGTAGCCACTTGGGTTCGAACCGCCAATAATCGGGGCGCAAACTCCAGATCGACAGCAGCACGCCGAGGGCCAGGGCGTCTGTGCGGATGACCGAAAGCCATACCGCGCGCCAGGTGAAAAACTGCACCAGCACCACCGCCAGCAGCACCCAGACCAGATACCGGCGGGAGACGAACACCAGCAGCGGCAGAATCAAATAGAACTGCTCTTCCAGCGAGAGCGTCCAGTACACAAAGCTCGCACCATATTCATAGCGCATGAATGCATCGGCAAAACGCAGATTGGCGAATTGCAGAAAACCGGCCAGGGTCGCCTGTACATTCGCTTGCACACTGCCGAACGCGCCGGAGCGATTGAAAAACAACGCAGCCAGCAGCATCAGCAGCAACCAGAGCCACGCCGACGGCAGCAGGCGAAACGCCCGGCGAATCCAGAATTCCCGGACAGTGGCCCAGAACTGCCGAGAAGTGTCACAACCGCGCAGTTGCGGGATCAGACTGCGGCCAATGACAAAGCCCGATATTGCGAAGAACAGATCCACGCCCCACCACAGCTGGAAGCTACCGGAAAGAGCCGCCAGGCGCGGCCACCCACCGGGAAACGGCATGCCTTGTACGTGATGAAACAGCACACCCATCACCGCAACGGCGCGCAACAACTCGATGTCCATGATTCGCTTGCTGCTCATGCCGAACTCCGGGTCGCAGGATCGGGTTTGCGGGCAATGATGACCTGACTCTTGGGCATGAATTGATCAAGGACCTGCTTGATCGCCAAGCCATCGGGTTGTGTCAGCACGCCCTGCCAGAGGCTAGCCCAGCTCTCCATCAGTGGCGGATAAGGCGCCTGGATCCGGTCACGCACCGCCCCCTCGAGGGCTCGTCCGGCCGCGCGTTCGCTGGCCCAGAAAAAAATCATGCCCATGACCCAGAAAAAGCCGCTGGCCTGGCGATGCTCGATGACCAGCCCCGCGTCCTCCACCAATGCAGCGAATCGTTCGGCACTGAAAATCTGCACGTGGTTGGGAGACTGGAAGTAACCCGGCGGTGCGATGCCCTGCTGTAAATGCTCGCCCACCGGGGCCGGCACGCTGAGCAGGTACTGCGCCCCTGGCCGGCCCATGCGCACCAGTTCGGCCATGAACGGCTCGGGTTGGTCGACGTGCTCGAGCACTTCCATGCACACAATTTTGCTCGCGCAGCCATCGGCCAGCGGCAACGGCAGGCTGTTGCTGACCAGGCTCAGAAACGGCGCGCGGGTCTGGGCCTCGACCTGGCGGGCCAGGTTTCGCACCTTGTCGTATTCGCTGTCGGTAAAAATCACTGAAGCGCCTTGGCGCACTGCAAACAAGGTCGCCACGCCCTCCCCGCAACCAACATCCAACAAGGTGTCCTGGGCGGTGATAGCGAAGCCTTTGAGCAACTCGCCGCTGTCGTTGAGAAACCAGCCGTCGAGCATTGCGTCGTAGAGGCCCACGTCACGGGGCGACACGGCGCCAGTCGATGGCGGCGCCTCGGGCACGGCGGGCGGCCTGAGCCACGCCAGCAACCGCCCGATCATGGCTGCTGCGCGTTCCGGCGACGCTCCAATACCTGTTCAAAAAACACCCGCAGACGCTGCTCGGCCATGGCCTGGCTGCAGAACGTTTCCAGACTGCTCACGGCATGGGCCGACATGCAGCGATAACGCTCGGGGTCGTTTTTGGCCACGTCATAGCTGGCGCGATAGGCCGAGCACAGCGAGTCCCAATCGGTGACATAACGCAGGGTACGAAACGCTGCACGGGGGTCATGGGGCCAGGCAGTCAGCTCCTCGGTGCACTCGACGACAAAGGCATTGTCGTGGTCGATGTAATCGGCCATCGCCGTGTTCAAGGGTGCAATCGCCGGCCGGCCGCAGGACATGAACTCCATCAGCGGCAAACACTGGCCTTCGCCGTAGGAGCTGTTGACCACGTAGCGAGTGGCCTCCACCAACCGCTCGTAGTCCGCATCCGCCAGATAACCGTGAATCAGCACGATGCGGCAGCGGTATGACTGGTTCTTGTAGACATGGTGCAGCATGTCGTTGAGTGCAGCGGTGACGTCGTGGTGGGTCAGCTTGAGTACCAGCGTTGCGTCAGGAACGTCGCGGAACGTCGCGCAAAATGCGCTGATCATGTCCTTCCAGTTCTTGCGTCCATCGTAAGGGTTGAAGACCGACGTATACACCACTCCGTCCAGAAGCAGCTCGCAATCCTGGGCCGGAGCATCAAAAACCAGCGCCGTACCGGCCTGGTGCGCTGGCGGGCCGTAGGGCCGCAGGTCGACGGTGCGGCTGTCGATCAACAGCCCGCGCAACTGCAGTCGCATGTGATCGACCGTAGGTCTCTGGGCCAGCATCGCACCGCGCGCGTAAAACCGGTCCCATACCGGAGCTGCAATGGCGACGATGGGGAAGTCCGCCCCCATTACCTCGCGCACGGCGTGGACGGTGAAGCTGGAATGGGTAATCGCCATACCGGTCGCGCCAAGGACCACCCGCCAGTCGTGCCGCGGCTCACCCTGCCAGCTTTCGGTCGGGATGGTGCTGAACTCCCAGGCGAAGACGGGAATCGTCGGGCAGGCGTAGTGGGCATCTGTGCGATGGGGCGGGGAAAAGGACAGGAAGACACAATCCTCGCCGCGCCCAAGGCAATCGGCATATAGCTGATCGACTTCTTCTTCCGGCCGGGTCACTTCAACGACCTGCCCCAGCCGCTCCAGCACCGGGCGAAACTCCTTGAGCACGAAGTAATAGCTGTATTCGGGTTTGCCGAGGTTCGCCAGAATATTGCTCTGATTGGTTTCCGAATAGACGATGATCAGCATGATGTGGAACCCACCTGGGCCAGCAGCGGCGCTTTCTCGGCACGGCCTTGCGGGGCCAGGAAATCCACCAGGCGCTGCTGCACGGGGGCAAAACCGCAATAGCGACGCATGCGCTCATTCGCCGCCACCGCCATGGCCTGGTAGGCCTGCGGCTGATGCTGGGCCATGGCGTAGCTCTGCTGGTAAGCCAGTTTCAGCGAGCCCCAGTCGGGTCGATGGCGCAGGGTGCGGTACAAAATGCGCGAATCTTCCGGCCAGATGGTGGGTTCATGGCTGGATTTGACGATAAAGGCCACCTCGGTATCGATGTAGTCACGCATCGCCGTGTGGTCCGGCGCGATGACCGGGCGCGCGCAAGACATGAACTCCATCAGCGGCAGGCACAAACCTTCACAACGGGAAACATTGACGTAAAAACTCGCCGCGCCATACAAGCGGGCGAATTGTTCGTCTTCCAGATAGCCATGCATCACCACTACCCGACAGCTGAACGGCGATAGCTGAGACAGCAGCGTGAGCAACTCGACGTAGTAGGTCGACAGATCGTTCTGGGTCATTTTCAGCACCAGCGTGGCGTCCTCGACGTCCCGCAGCGCCCAACAAAATGCCGTGATCAAGTGATGCCAGTTCTTGCGACCGTCATCGGGATTGAACACGCTGACATACACCACCCCGCTGACTTCGGTTTCCACCACCTGATGGGTATCGGGCAGAACCGCCTGGGGATGTTCCGGTGGTGCAGGCTCTGGAGCGGGCTCGACAACATCGGGCAACGGCGGCGCCGGCCCTCTCAAAACCCTGCTCATCGACACGCGCACTGGCACAGGCACCAGGTCGCGGACCGCTTCTCGATACCAGCTCAGCAGGTTGTGCCTGGACAGCCACAGAGCACCCTGCTCGGGCTTACCGGTGAAAGCACGGAGGATTTCACGCAGATAATGACGGGAAATGAATGCGCGCCGTCGCCAGGTCAGGGGCGGCGGCTCGATGATCGGTTCCGGTTCCGGTAGTGGCTCGGGTTTTTCTTCCAGGAGTGGTGCAATCAAGCCATCGGCCGAAAGGCCAAGGGGGCGGCTGTCAATGATGCAGCCTTTGATCTGCAAGACGGTACCCGGGTTGACCGGTGCAATGGGGTATTGCTCACGGACTGCGGCGAAGCGTTCCCACAGTGGAGTGGGCAAGACCAGCACCGGGAAGTCTTCGCCCAACGTACGACGGATCGCCTCGGCCGTGTGGCTGGACAGGGTAATCACCCGGCCATGGCGCGCCAGCGTGCGGCTCCAGTCATGGCGCAGGTCGTCATCCCAGTGCTCGGCCGGGATCGAGTCGAACTCCCAGGCCACCACGCAGACCATGGGGCACGACAGATCGACGGGCGTCTTGTGGGGGGGTGAAAACGAGAGGAACAGACAGTCCTGCCCCGCCTGCTGCAACGTTTGATAGAGCGGATCGACCTCGGCGACCGATGACACCACATGCACCCGGCCCAGGCTTTCCAGCACGGGGCGATAAGCCTTGAGCACGAAGTAATAACTGTACTCAGGGCGGCCGAGGCTCTGGCTGATGGAGTGGTCGTTTACGTCCGAGTAAAGAATGAAATTCATGGCATCCCATCATGGAGCGGCCATCCCGGCGACTCCACCTCATGACGGTCGACTCACGAACCGGCCCGGCCAGGAGGCCGTTGCTCATCGATTGTCTGCGTACCCGTCTCGTTCTTGTTTTTAGTGGCCCTTGCCCCGTGGCTCGAATTGAAATCGACATCGCTAGGGATCGTGACAAGGGGCATTCTAACCACATCCGCCAAGGGTTCGTGAACAGCCGGATGAGAATAAACCGTCTATAAATATGAGAACTGGCCGGTCACGATTTACATGGTTGAAATTGCTTCGAAATTGGCACAGATTGGCAACCAAACAACTACAACAAACGCTTCATCTGGGCTGACTTTCAATTGGGTTTCTCCGAACTTACGGAAATATCCTACTCAGATCCGCACCAGACGAAGTTTGCATCGAGAGGGCTGGTGCTTGAAAAAACGTCTGTTCGTTACAGGCCTTAGCGGTTTCGTAGGACGCCACATCAAATCTCGCCTGGATGCCCCCGATTCCACTTGGCAGGTGATGCCCGTCCCTACCCGTTATGACCTGACAGACGGTAGATCCCTGGAAGGTCTCTGGCCGCAGATCCCCGATGCCGTGATTCACCTGGCGGGCCAGACATTCGTTCCCGAAGCCTTTCGCGATCCGGCCCGCACCCTGCAAATCAACCTGCTTGGCACCTTGAATCTTCTCCAGGCCCTCAAGGCCCGAGGGTTCACCGGAACATTTCTGTATGTCAGCTCCGGTGATGTGTATGGCCAGGTCAACGAAACCCAGCTCCCCATTACCGAATTGCACCCCCCTGCTCCGCGCAACCCCTATGCCGTAAGCAAGCTGTCAGCCGAACTGCTGAGCCTGCAATGGGGCATGAGCGAAGGCTGGTCGGTGCTGGTGGCCCGCCCTTTCAACCATATCGGCACCGGTCAGAAAGACAGCTTCGTCATTGCCAGCGCGGCCCGGCAGATCAGCCGCATCAAGCTGGGCCTGCAATCGGCCCAACTGCAAGTGGGCGATATCGATGTCACCCGCGACTTTCTTGACGTAGGCGATGTGATTGCAGCCTACCTGGCACTGCTGGACCACGGCGTGCCGGGGCAGACCTACAACATCTGCTCGGGTCACGAGCAAAGCATTCGCAGCCTGATCGAACAATTGGGCGACATCGCCCAGGTCGATGTGCAACTGATCCAGGACCCCGCGCGTCTTCGCCGCGCAGAACAGCGTCGCGTCTGCGGTAGCCCTGCCAAGCTACGCCAGGCCACAGGATGGACGCCTGAAACAACAACACAACAATCCTTGCGGGCGATCCTGTCCGACTGGGAGATACGGGTACAACAAGAATGAAAAGTGCATTGATCACAGGGATCACCGGCCAGGACGGCGCGTATCTGGCCAAGTTACTGCTCGACAAGGGTTATAAAGTCCATGGTCTGGTAGCCCGGCGAAGCAGCGATTCGCGCTGGCGGCTACGCGAGACCGGGATCGAAAACGACATCGTATACCTGGACGGCGACATGGCCGACGCCTGCTCGGTACAGCGGGCCGTGATCAAGTCAGCGCCAGACGAGGTGTACAACCTGGCTGCGCAGAGTTTCGTCGCCGCTTCCTGGGACCAACCGGTGACCACTGGCATCGTCGATGGCCTCGGGGTGACCCACCTGCTTGAAGGCATTCGCCAGTTCAGCCCTCAAACCCGTTTCTACCAGGCGTCCACCAGCGAAATGTTTGGCCTTATCCAGGCCGAGCAGCAGGATGAGCACACGCCGTTCTACCCACGCAGCCCCTATGGCGTGGCGAAACTGTACGGCCACTGGATCACCGTCAACTACCGCGAAAGCTTCGGCCTACACGCCAGCAGCGGCATTCTTTTCAACCACGAATCGCCCCTGCGCGGCATCGAATTCGTGACGCGCAAGGTCACCGACGCCGCTGCCCGCATCAAGCAAGGCAAACAGCAGGAGTTACGCCTGGGTAATATCGACACCAAGCGCGACTGGGGCTTTGCCGGCGATTATGTCGAAGCCATGTGGCTGATGTTGCAACAGGACAAACCCGACGACTACGTGGTTGCAACAGGCGTGACCACCACTGTGCGCGAGATGTGCAGGATAGCCTTCGAGCATGTGGGCCTGGACTACCGTGACTTCGTGAAGATCGACCCGGCGTTTTTCCGCCCGGCTGAGGTGGACGTGTTGCTCGGCAACCCAGCCAAGGCCCAACGGGTTCTTGGTTGGAAACCCAGGACCGACCTCGACACCCTGATCCGCATGATGATGGATGCGGACATGAAGCGCGTCGCCAAGGAGTAGGCCATGCTGATTCCCATGATTCTCTCCGGCGGTGCCGGAACGAGGTTGTGGCCGATGTCCCGCGAGGGCCATCCCAAACCCTTCATGATCCTGCCCGACGGCCAGTCGCTGCTGGGCAAGACCTACCGGCGCGCCGCCGGGTTGTTCGACGGTCGCGGTGACATCGTTACCGTGACCAATCGCGAATACTATTTCCAGAGCCGCGACCACTACCAAAGCGCCCATCTGGCACGCCATCGCGGCCATTTCGTACTTGAACCGACAGGCCGCAACACCGCGCCGGCCATCGCCACGGCGACGCTCGCGGTGCAAGCCCTGCACGGTGACGACGCCATCCTGATGGTGATGCCCGCAGACCACCTGATCCAGAATGAGGCGGCCTTCAAGGCTAGCGTGGAGCATGCCACGCAACTGGCCAAAAGCGGTTACCTGGTGACCTTCGGTGTACTGCCCACGACACCGGAAACCGGCTTCGGCTATATAGAACGGGGCAAACCCCTGGATACCCAAGGCGCTGCCAAGGTCGTGCGCTTCGTCGAAAAACCCGACCTGCAAACCGCAACACACTATCTGGAAAGCGGCCGTTTCCTGTGGAACTCGGGCATGTTCTGTTTTTCAGTCAAAACCCTGTTGGCGGAATTGCAGAACCACGCCCCGGCGTTGCTGGAACAGGCTCGCGCCTGCATAGCCGCGAGCACGGCCGTAGAGACATCAGGTTGCGTGCAACAGGAACTGTCCGCCGCGCATTTTTCCGAAATGCCGGACATCTCCATCGACTACGCCTTGATGGAGCGCTCCAGCAATGTGGTGGTGGTCCCTGCCGCATTCGACTGGAGCGACATCGGCTCATGGAGTGCCGTCGCCGATCTGGTGCCCGCCGATGCACAGAACAACCGCGTCAGTGGTGAGGCGTTGTTCATCGACAGCCAGAACAACTATGTCCAGAGTGAGGGACGGTTGGTGGCCGCGCTGGGTGTGGAAAACCTGATCATCATCGACACCCCCGACGCCATCCTGGTCGCCCATTCCGACCGAGCCCAGGATGTACGCCGCGTCGCGCGCCAGCTCAAGGACAAGGAACACGAATCCTATCGCCTGCACCGCACGGTCAGCCGTCCATGGGGCAGCTACACCGTGCTGGAACAAGGCCCGCGCTTCAAGATCAAGCGCATCGTGGTCAAGCCAGGTGCGGCGCTGTCCCTGCAAATGCATCATCACCGCAACGAACATTGGGTGGTCGTGGAAGGCATGGCCAAGGTCACCAACAATGGCTCTGAAGCTCATCTGGTGGCCAAGAACGAATCGACATTCATCCCCGCAGGGCACCGCCATCGGCTGGAGAACCCCGGCGTCATCGATCTGGTGATCATCGAAGTCCAGAGTGGTGAGTACCTGGGTGAAGATGACATCGTGCGCTTCGAGGATCACTACGGCAGGGCCGTCTGATGTTGCTGACCTTGCACCGTGCGCTGTGGAGCTACCGCGGTTTTGTCCTCGGCAGCGTCAAGCGCGAATTCCAGGCGCGCTATCGCAATTCTTTGTTCGGCGCGTTGTGGACCGTGCTCAACCCGCTGTCGATGATCCTCGTCTACACCGTGATTTTTTCCCACATCATGCGTGCCCGCCTGCCGGGGGTGGACGATGGCATGGCCTACAGCGTCTACCTCTGCGCCGGGCTGCTGACTTGGGGGCTGTTCGCCGAGATCACCACACGCAGCCAGGGCATGTTCCTGGAAAATGCCAATCTGCTGAAGAAAATCAGCTTTCCCAGGATCTGTCTGCCGGTGATTGTGCTGTTCAACGCCGGGATCAACTTCGCGATCATCCTCGGGCTGTTTCTCGGTTTCCTGTTGATCACCGGCCGCTGGCCGGGGATGACGTTACTGGCGCTGGTGCCCTTGCTGGCCCTGCAAGTGATGTTCGCCGCCGGGCTGGGCATGTTGCTGGGGATTCTCAATGTGTTCTTTCGCGATGTTGGGCAACTGTTCGGCATTTGCCTGCAATTCTGGTTCTGGCTAACGCCCATTGTTTACCCGATGACCATCCTTCCACCGTCGATCCAGCAACTACTGGCCCTCAACCCCATGACAGCGCTGATGCAGAGTTACCAGAATCTGTTTCTGTACAACCAGTGGCCGGTCTGGAGTTCGCTGACACCGCTGTTGGTCATCGGCCTACTGATGTGCGTCACCGGTTTGCGGATGTTTCGACGCCGCGGCGGTGAAATGGTGGATGAACTCTGATGGGGCATTTACGCGTCAGTGGCCTGGGCAAGGCCTACAAGCAGTATCCAAACCGCTGGAGCCGGTTGTTCGAATGGCTGATTCCTTTTTCCCGCCCGCGTCACCAATTGCACTGGGTCCTGCAGGGCGTCGACTTCGAGATCCAGCCCGGTGAAGCCGTCGGCATCGTCGGGGTCAACGGCGCGGGCAAAAGCACCTTGCTCAAAATGATCACCGGCACCACCCAACCCACCTGCGGCCACATTCAATTGCGTGGCCGCGTCGCGGCGTTGCTGGAGCTGGGCATGGGGTTCCACCCGGACTTCACCGGCCGCCAGAACGCTTTCATGGCCGGGCAGTTGCTGGGCATGCAAGTGGAGGAAATCGAAGCTTTGATGCCGCAGATCGAAGGTTTTGCCGAAATCGGCGCGGCCATCGACCAGCCAGTACGCACCTATTCCAGTGGCATGCAAATGCGCCTGGCCTTCAGCGTCGCCACGGCCCGCCGCCCGGATATCCTGATCGTCGATGAAGCTCTCTCTGTGGGTGACGCCTACTTCCAGCATAAAAGCTTTGAGCGCATCCGCAGTTTTCGCAAGGCCGGTACGACGCTGCTGATCGTGTCCCACGATCGCTCGGCGATTCAGTCGATCTGCGACACCGCCATCCTGCTGGAGCACGGGCGCATGGCCATGCGCGGCAAGCCGGAAGAGGTGATGGATTATTACAACGCGATGCTGGCCCAGCGCGAGGGTCAGATCGTCCGCCAGGAAATGCTCGCCAACGGCCAGGTACGTACCATCTCCGGCACCGGGGAGGCCGGCATTGTTGATGTTCAGCTGTTGAACAGTCAGGGCCAGCCGGTGGAAGTGGCTGAAATCGGCCAACCGATGGTCTTGCAGGTCCGGGTCGAGATCCGCCAGGACATCGAGCGGCTGGTGCTGGGCTTCCTGATCAAGGACCGCCTCGGTCAGCCCATGTACGGCATCAACACCCATCGCCAGGATAAAGCCGTGACGGACCTCAAGGCCGGCGAACTCATCACCTTCCGTTTCAGTTTTGACATGCGCCTGGGCAAGGGCAATTACTCCGTCGCGCTGAGCCTGTCCCGACTGGATTCGCATCTGGACCGCAACTTCGAATGGCGCGACTACGGGCTGGTGTTTCACGTCATCAACAATCGCCAGGAAGATTTCGTCGGCTGTTCGTGGCTCCAGGCCCGCACCAGCATCCAGCGCGCGGCTTTACCCACGGCCGAAGCACTGACGCAAAAGGAACTGCCATGACTCGCCTACTAGTGGAATGCACCTACGTGTATGAACACCCGCAAGCCAACTCCGGGATTCAGCGGGTCGTGCGCAACGTCATCCGTGAATTGCCGGCCAAAGACCGGGACCGCGAGTGCATTCCGGTGGTGATGCTGCAAGGTAAGCTGTACGAAGTAAAAAGTCTGGCGCCACTGCCCTCCAAGGGGTTGGACCTGGCCAGCTTGCGCGTGCGCCTGGAGCAATTTGCCAACCTGTTCTGGCTCAGGCACCGCACCCTGGAGCGGCGGCGCCCTTTCAGCCAGTCACGGTGGGCCCGTCTCATGCTCTACCTCGGTTGTCGGCTATTCGCCTTGGGCTTTCTGAGCATTCCGATTCGCGTGCTCGATCGTCTCCTCAAGCATCAGCACCTCCCGGCGCGCAGCGTGCCTCTGCAACACCGCCCCGGCGACCAACTGGTGCTGCTGGACTCTTCCTGGCACGCCGATTTCTTTCCTTTGGCCGAACAGCTCAAGCGCGATGGCGTCGGGATCGTCTCGGTGATCTACGACCTGATCCCCCTGACCCACCCGCAGTTCTGCGACGCCGGCCTGGTCAAGGTGTTCAATCATTGGTTCGACTGGATTGCCCGCACCGCGGACGGCTACATCGCGATCTCCAGCACCATCCGCGACCAGGTTCGCCAGGAGATGGAACGACGCGTGGGCCAACAGCAGGTGAGTGAACGCTGGTTCGACTATTTCCACCTGGGCAGCGAACTGGATTTGGTGGACACCTCCAGCGCTATCAACAGCAAACTGCTGCAATTATTCACGCAGCCTGACCCGGTGTTCCTGATGGTCAGCACCATCGAGCCGCGAAAAAACCATGCCTACCTGCTGGATGCGTTCGAACGCGCCTGGGCCGCCGGCTCCCAGGCGCGGTTGTGCATCGTCGGGAAAATCGGCTGGAAATGCGAGGCTCTGATCGAACGTATCCGGCGCCACCCGCAACTCAACAGCCGCCTGTTCATGTTCAATGATCTCTCGGACCACAGCCTGGAACACGCCTACCAGAACGCTACAGCGCTGGTATTCCCGTCCTACGTGGAAGGCTTCGGCCTGCCTTTGGTGGAGGCCATGCAACGCGGCTTACCAGCGATGGGCAGTGACATCGAAGTGTTTCGGGAAATCGGTGGAGAATTCATGGCTTATTTCGACCTGTATGACCCCCAGAGCCTGGCGGACCTGGTCATGGACATGGAACACAGCGGCGTGTTTCCGGCCAGTCGCCACTTGGATCAATGGCAATGGCTGAGCTGGCGACAGGCCAGCGCGCAACTGGTGGAGCGCATCGAACGCCATCGGGATGCCGCGCTCATCGACAGAGAAGCAGCATGCGGATAGCGCTGAACGCCCGAATTCTCCAGGCGCCACGTACTGGCATCGGCCACTACGTGGCGGAACTGGCCACTGCCCTGGCCGAGGAGCCGGACGTGCACCTATCGCTGTTCCACGGTTGGGGCTGGAGCGCCCAGTTACCGCAAGCAGCCACACCAGGTTATTCGAGGCTTTCACCTTTGCTGCGACAAGTACCGGGGGCCTATCGGGCGCGGCGCTGGCTGGAGCAGAAACGCTTCGACCAGGGCCGTTCACGCGCCATCGACCTGTATCACGAACCGAGTTTGTGGCCCCTGGCCTTCGAAGGGCCGACGGTGATGACGCTGCATGACCTGACGCACCTGCGCTACCCCGAGACGCAACCACCGGCACGACTGAGGGAAATCGAGCGTCGGCTCAGCCGTGCGGTAGAGCAGTCGCAGCTGATTCTGACGGACTCGCAGTTCATCGCCGATGAAGCCCGAGAACATTTCGGCCTTTGCGCGGAACGCTTGAGAGTCGCCCCGCTGGGGGCTGCGGCACGTTTCCATCCGCGCGAACCCGAAGCCATCGATGGGGTCCTCAAAGCCCATGGGTTGGAAGCAGGCCGATATTTTCTATGTGTCGGCACCCTGGAGCCACGCAAGAACCTGTCGCTGGCTCTGCGCGCCCACGCCAGGCTGCCCGAATCCGTCCGTCAGACTTTCCCTTTGCTCATCGTAGGAATGAGCGGATGGCAGCGTGCACAACTCAGCGACGAGTTGAAAAATGCCCTGGCCGGAGGTCATGTTTGTCTCGCGGGCTACTTGCCCGACGAACAGGTAGCCCAGCTATTGGCAGGGGCACGTGCACTGATCTTTCCGTCGCTCTATGAAGGTTTTGGCCTGCCGGTACTCGAAGCCATGGCCAGCGGCACCCCGGTGATCACCACGCGCTGCTCGGCGATGCCGGAAGTGGCCGGGGCGGCCGGCAACTATTGCGAGCCCGACGATCCCCAAGGCATGCGCGAAGCCATGGACCGGTTGATCGAAGATCGCCTGCATTGGCAGGCATGTCGTGAAGCAGGGTTGCAACAAGCGGCGCTTTTTTCCTGGCAACGGTGCGCCAAGGTGACGGCCCAAACGTATCGCCAGGTTCTGGGAGGTTGAATGCGAGTCCTGCACTTTTACAAAACCTATCTGCCGGACTCCATGGGCGGCATTGAACAGGTTATTTTCCAGCTGTGCGACAGCAGTGACCGATTGGGTATCGATAACACCGTGCTGACGCTGAGCAACGATCCGGCGCCGGGTCCGATCACCATCCGACAGCATAAGGTTCATCAGGCCCGGATGGACTTCCAACTGGCCTCCACCGGATTTTCCTACAGCGTTTTCAAGAAATTCCGCGAGCTGGCGGCCGAAGCGGACGTGATCAATTACCACTTCCCCTGGCCATTCATGGACCTGGTGCATTTTTGCAGCGCGGTGAAAAAACCCTACGTCGTCACTTATCATTCGGACATTATTCGCCAACGGCATCTGCTGAAGCTGTATCGCCCGCTGATGCGACGCTTCTTGAACGGCGCGGATCGTATCGTCGCAGCGTCGCCTAACTATGTGCACACCAGCGATGTGCTCAAGGAGTACCGCGATAAAACCCAGGTCATCACCTACGGTTTGAACAAAGCCAGTTATCCACAGCCTGACGCGGAGCGCATCGCGCAGTGGAAGGCGAAACTGGGCGAGCGCTTCTTTCTGTTCGTGGGGGTGATGCGTTACTACAAGGGCCTGCACATTCTCCTCGACGCCCTTAAAGGTGTGGATTATCCAGTGGTCATCGTCGGTGCCGGCCCGCTGGAGAAAGAACTGCATGCCCAGGCTCAGGCGCTGGGCCTGCGCAACCTGCATTTCCTTGGACGTCTGGGAGATGAAGACAAAGTCGCGTTACTGGAACTGAGCTACGCCATCGTGTTCCCTTCGCACCTGCGCTCCGAAGCCTTCGGCATTTCTCTGCTCGAAGGCGCGATGTTCGGCAAACCGATGATCTCCAGCGAAATCGGCACCGGCACCAGCTACATCAATATCCACAATGAAACCGGCCTGGTGGTGCCACCGAGCAATCCCGAAGCTTTCCGGGAGGCAATGCGCACCCTGTGGGAAAACCCGACACAAGCCCGTGAAATGGGCATCAGGGCCGAAGAACGTTACCGGCAGTTGTTCACCTCTGAGGAGATGGGCCGAAAATGGCTGCAACTGTACGAGACGTTGCTGGAGCAAAGGGCGCTTTCCTTCGCGTAACACCCGTCAATGAGGCGAGCGGATAAATCCCCTCGCCTCAAGGTTGCTTAACGCATTTTCAGGCCTGCTTTTGCAAACCGGCAGCCGTACGCGGCATGCCGACGAACCCGGGCAAGGCCTCGATCCGCCCCAGCCATGCACGTACGTGGGGGTAGTCCTCCAGCGACACGTTGCCCTCCGGGGCATGGGCGATGTAACTGTAGCCGGCGACATCGGCAATCGTCGCAGCGTCACCCACCAGAAACCTGCTGTCGCTCAAATGTTGATCAATGACTTTCAGCAAGCTATGGGAGCGGGTGATCGCATCTTCTGCGTTGTAGGGCGCGCCGAATACCGTGATCAGCCGAGCAGTGGCCGGCCCCGCATGGAGCGGCCCCGCTGCCACCGACAACCAGCGCTGCACCCGGGCGGCGCCGACCGGATCCGTTGGCAGCCAGCGGCCCTTGCCATATTTGTGCGCCAGGTACACCAGGATGGCGTTGGAATCGGCCAGCACCATACCGTCATCGTCAATGACCGGCACTTGGCCAAAGGCATTAATTGCCAGGAAATCTGCCTGTTTGTGGGCGCCTTTAGCCAGGTCGACGAAAATCACCTCGACGGGCAGCTCAAGCAAGGAAAGCATTAGTTGTACGCGATGTGCGTGGCCGGAAAGCGGGAAGTGATAAAGCTTGATGGGATTCATGGTCGACTCCGCTGCAAATGACGCCATCAGCAGAACGGCGTCGATGGGGTCATCTTCCGCTTGAACTCAGGACTAGAGAATCCCCCGAATATGCAATCCATTGTTTCAAGTGGCGAAACAATGTCTCAGCCTTTCAACGCCGGATGCTCGCGCAATGCACGGACGGTAAAGTCAACAAAACTGCGTACTCGCGCTGGCGCTTTGCGTCCACCTTGGTACACCACATGGATCGGCAGGGGCGGCAGTTCGAAGTCAGCCAGAACGATCTCCAGTTCACCGTTGGCAACGTTGCCCATCACCTGATAAGACAAGACCCGAGTCAACCCCAACCCCTGACAGGCCGCCGTGATTGCAGCCTGGTTGGCCGTGACTACCAGTCTCGGCGCGGGCCGCACAGAGAGCGGTTGCCCTGCGTCGATGAACGTCCAGTTTCTGATCTGACCGGTGGCCGATGAGGCGACCACCGGCATGTGCTCCAGGTCCTGCGGGTGTGCGGGTCGGCCATGGCGAGCGAAGAGCTCAGGGGAACCGCAAACCACCCGTCGCACTTCACCCACACGCACGGCGTGCTGGCTGCTGTCGGGCAACTCGCCAATGCGTATGGCAATGTCTATGCCCTCCTCGACCATGCTGACGATACGGTCCAGCAATAAGGCATTGATGCCCACCTCGGGGAATTGCTGCAGGTAATCGACCAGCACCGGCGTGACAAACAACTGACCAAACAGCACCGGAGCGGTAATCGTCAATTGCCCGCGGGGCTGGGCGTGACTGCCGACCGCTGAATCCTCGGCTTCCTGCAAGTCAGCCAGAATTCGGCGGCAGTCCTCAAGAAAGCGCTGGCCCGCTTCGCTCAGGTAGACGTTGCGGGTGGTGCGCACCAACAAAGGCGTACCGATGCGCTGCTCCAACGCCGCCACGGCGCGTGTGACGCTGGCCGCCGACAGGCCCAGGCGTCGCGCAGCCGCCGAGAAACCGGAGTCTTGGGCAACGGCGACAAAAACCTGCATTTCCTGAAACCTGTCCATTCATCCCCCAACGAAAAGCCTTGATACAAGTTGGCTGCGCACCTCAAATCAGCGCCGTATCGCCATTGTAGGGGTCCGTGCCAGCGAACCACAGCGCAACGCGATCGGGCATCGGCACATCGACCCGGTCAATTGCGACTATGCTTGGTACCATCGAGCATACTTTCATGACAACTTAATGACTCGAACCATGACGTAGGTCTTGTGGACGCGGGCTTACTCGCAAGCCCGTGTCCACAAGTTGCGTGCCTCACTGGCGTCCATCGGAAGGCCCCTTTTTGTGAATGTTTTTTACCGCGGCTTCACCCACCCCCTCGCCCCGCTCATCGCCCTGGCCGGATGCGCATTAATCATCCCCATGAGCCTGCGCCTCTCGCTAGGATGGTCCGATCCGCTGGGCTATCTGTCTGACCTGGGCATGGGCGGGTTGCTGATCGTGCTGCTTTACCGTCGTCCCTGGTGGGTGGCATTACCCATTTTGCTGGTCTGGAGCATGCTGACGCTGGCCAGCATCGAACTGGTCAGTGCTGTCGGGCGCATGCCCACCCCATCGGACCTGCATTACCTGACCGACCCGCAATTCGTCGAAAACTCCACCAGCGGCGGCTTCGCCCATCCCTGGCTCGCAGCGATTCAGTTGGCAGCGGTGGCGGTCTGGCTGATTGTCCAATGGCCCCGCCGGTTGTATATGGCACCTCGCTTGCCGCGCCACGCCTGGGCGCTGCCGATAGTGCTCTTACTGAGCCACAGTCTGGTGCAATCCTGGCGACCCAGTGAGGCAGACCAATGGAACCTGTTCAATCTTCCCCACCAACTCGTCACGGCGGCCCGT
>NZ_JABWQV010000200.1 GCF_014268615.1 Pseudomonas tehranensis
AGGAGCTGCCGAAGGCTGCGATCTTTTGATTTTAAATGGAGGGATACTCGCGATGCATCTGCTCAAGCAACGCATCCTTGTCCTGCCATAGCTGGTTGATCCAGCCCTGGAACTCCAGGCGATAGGCGCCGTCCTGGTCGTAGTTCCTGCCAATGAACTGCGGCGGGATCTGCAGTTCCTGGAAATGCACCACCACTTCGTCAACTTTCCCGCACAGTAAGTCCCAGTATCCCGGCCGGCCGGCCGGATAGTGGATGGTCACGTTGATGATCGACTCCAGCTGTTCGCCCATGGCATCGAGCACAAACGCAATGCCTCCGGCCTTGGGTTTGAGCAGGTAGCGAAACGGTGACTGTTGCTGGGCATGTTTGCCTTCGGTGAAGCGTGTGCCTTCAACGAAGTTGAAGATGCCCACGGGGTTGTTGCGAAATTTCGCGCAGGTCTTGCGGGTGGTTTCCAGGTCCTTGCCTTTCTTTTCCGGGTACTTCTCCAAGTAAGCCTTGGAGTAGCGCTTCATGAACGGGAACCCCAGGGCCCACCAGGCCAGGCCGATCACCGGTACCCAGATCAGTTCCTGCTTGAGAAAGAACTTCAATGGACGAATGCGCCGGTTCAGCACGTACTGCAACACCATGATGTCGACCCAACTCTGGTGGTTGCTGGTGATCAGGTAGGAGTGCTGGTAGTCCAGACCTTCCAGGCCGCTGAGGTTCCAGCGGGTGCGGCGCAGCAGGTTCATCCAGGCCTTGTTGTTGCTGATCCAGGCTTCATGAATGTGGCCCATCAGCCAGTCGGTGAAACGCTGGGCGGCGGGGAAGGGCAGCAACAGCTTGAAGATTGCCACGATGAACAGCGGGGTGCAGCAGGCGATGGTGTTCAACGCCAACAGCAGCGAGGCAATGACGCCGCGCACAGGAGCAGGCAGGAAATCCAGCATTTAAATATCCATGGGTCGGTTGGCGGCCTGGATCGCGGTCAGGGCGATGGTGTACACGATGTCGTCGACCTGAGCGCCGCGCGGCAAGTCGTTTACGGGTTTGCGCAGGCCTTGCAGCATGGGCCCGAGGCTGACGCAATTGGCGCTGCGTTGCACGGCCTTGTGGGTGGTGTTGCCGGTGTTCAGGTCCGGGAAGATGAACACCGTCGCCCGGCCGGCCACCTGGCTATTGGGCGCCAGTTGTCGGGCCACGGTTTCGTTGGCGGCGGCGTCGTATTGCAGCGGCCCGTCGATCAGCAAGCCGTGTTGCGCCTCGTGGGCCAGCAGAGTGGCTTCGCGGACTTTCTCCACCTCTTCGCCGCTGGCCGACTCGCCGCTGGAATAGCTGAGCATGGCCACCCGTGGCGTGATGCCGAACGCGGCAGCCGAGTCGGCGCTTTGCAGGGCAATCTCCGCCAGCTCCGCGGCGCTGGGATGCGGGTTCATCACGCAGTCGCCATAGACCAGCACTTCTTCGGGAAACAGCATGAAAAATACCGAAGACACCAACGAGCATCCCGGGGCGGTCTTGATCAGTTGCAAGGCTGGACGGATGGTGTTGGCGGTGGAATGAATAACGCCGGACACCAGCCCGTCGACCTCATCGAGCGCCAGCATCATGGTGCCGATCACCACGGTGTCTTCCAGTTGCTGCTCGGCCATCGGGGCGTTCAGGCTTTTGCTCTTGCGCAGCCGCACCATCGGTTCAACGTAACGCTCGCGAATCGAATCCGGGTCGAGGATCTCCAGCCCCGGCGGCAGTTCGATGCCCTGGGCACGAGCCACGGCCTCGACGTCCGCCGGTTTGGCCAGCAGCACGCAGCGCGCGATGCCTCGGGCCTGGCAAATGGCGGCAGCCTGGACAGTCAGCGGTTCGCTGCCCTCAGGCAACACGATGCGTTTGTCGGCGGCCTGGGCGCGCTGGATCAATTGGTAGCGGAACACCGCCGGCGACAAGCGCATTTCCCGTGGCGTACCGCAACGCTGATGGAGCCATTTGGCATCCAGGTGGCTGGCGACAAAATCGGTGATGATCTCCGCACGTTCGCGGTCGTCGATCGGAATTTCCTTGTTCAAGCCATTGAGCAGGTTGGCGGTGTCGTAAGACCCGGTACTGACCGACAGCACCGGAAGCCCCGCCTGCAAGGCGCCTCGACACAGGTCCATGATGCGCGGGTCGGGCAGGGTGTCGCTGGTCAGCAGCAGGCCGGCCAACGGTACGCCGTTGAGCGCTGCCAGGCTCACAGCCAGGATGATGTCGTCGCGATCGCCGGGAGTCACCACCAGCACGCCGGGCTTGAGCAGCTCCACGGTATTGCGCATGGTGCGCGCGCAAATAATGATGTTGCTCATGCGCCGGGTTTCGTAATCGCCGGCATTGAGCACCTGCGCGCCCATCAGGTCGGCCACGTCCCGGGTGCGCGGGGCGTTGAGTTCGGGGCGAAACGGGATGCAACCCAGCAGGCGGAAATCGCCAGTGCGCAGCAGCGGCGAGTGCTCCTTGAGCCGCGCGGAGAAGGCCTCCATGCTTTCCTCGGTACGGACTTTGTTCAGGATCACGCCGAGGACTTTCGGGTCTTTGGGCCCACCGAACAGTTGCGCCTGCAGTTCAACGCGACCGGAAAGCTCGGTCAGCACTTCGTTCTCTGGCGCCGACACCAGGATGACCTCGGCGTCCAGACTCTTGGCCAGGTGCAGGTTGACCCGCGCGGCATAGCTGGCGTTGCGGGTCGGGACCATGCCCTCGACGACCAGCACGTCCTTGCCGATGGCGGCCTGCTGGTAGAGGGTGATGATTTCCTCCAGCAACTCATCGAGCTGGCCGTCGCCCAGCATGCGTTCGACGTGCGCCAGGCCCAGCGGCTGTGGAGGCTTGAGGCCGTGGGTGCGGGCCACCAGTTCGGTGGAGCGTTCCGGTCCGGTATCGCCGGGGTGGGGCTGGGCGATGGGTTTGAAAAAACCGACTTTCAGCCCGGCTCGTTCGAGTGTACGCACCAGCCCGAGGCTGATGGAGGTCAGACCCACACCAAAATCGGTGGGCGCGATAAAAAAAGTTTGCATGCGGATTCTCTAAAGGTGCATGGCAAAGGCGAGGCTATAACTGCCGTCTACCGTCAATTCAGGCGCCAAGGTTATCGCTAACCGGGGCCTGTGCGCACCAGCCGCAGTCAAAGGGCTGGCCAATTTTTTCAGTACGCTGGACAGGGTCCAGCACCCAGCTGCGTGATTGCCATGGTGGCTGGTGGCGCAGGTGCTGCGTATGGCCGCAGGACAGCTCGGCCACCCAGTGCCCGTCCTCGTCCTGGTGAAAGCCTGTGACCGTCGGTCTGTTCGAGCAGGGCCGTTTGTCCGGGTTCCGTTCGCTTTCGGGCAAATCCTTGTTTAGACTTGTCCGTTCTTCATTCTTATGCAAAAGGTCTCGCCCCATGCTGATCGCCGCCAATAAGGCTGTCTCCATCGACTATACCCTGACCAACGACGCTGGTGAGGTCATCGACAGCTCTGCCGGCGGCGCTCCGCTGGTCTACCTGCATGGCGCAGGCAACATCATTCAGGGTCTGGAAAAAGCCCTGGAAGGCAAAACTTCCGGTGACGAACTGAACGTTACCGTTGAGCCGGAAGATGCTTATGGCGAATACTCCGCCGAGCTGGTCAGCACCCTGAGCCGCAGCATGTTCGAGGGCGTGGATGAGCTGGAAGTAGGCATGCAGTTCCACGCTTCGGCACCCGATGGCCAGATGCAGATCGTCACCATCCGCGACTTGGAAGGCGATGACGTCACCGTTGACGGCAACCACCCGTTGGCCGGTCAGCGCTTGAACTTCCAGGTCAAGATCGTCGACATTCGTGATGCCAGCCAGGAAGAAATCGCCCATGGTCACGTCCATGGCGAAGGTGGTCATCACCACTGATTTGTGCGCTACGCTCAAGTGAACTGGAAAGGCGCCTTACGGCGCCTTTTTAGTCGGTTGCTGTTAGCATCGTCCATGGCTGTTCGAAAAGATCCGCAAACCTGGAGTTCGTCATGAGTGCTTTTCACGACCTTAAACTTAAAGCCCTGGATGGTCAGGAACTTGATCTGGCGCCGTTCAAGGGGCAAGTCGTGCTGGTGGTCAATGTCGCCTCCAAATGTGGCCTGACACCTCAGTACGCTGCGTTGGAAAACCTCTATCAGCAATACAAGGCCAAGGGTTTCTGTGTGCTGGGCCTGCCTTGCAACCAGTTCGCCGGACAAGAGCCGGGAACGGAACAGGAAATCCAGGATTTCTGCAGCCTCAATTATGGTGTGACGTTCCCGTTGTCCAGCAAGCTGGAAGTGAACGGGCAGGACCGTCATCAGTTGTACCGTCTGCTGGCAGGCGAGGGGGCCGAGTTTCCGGGGGACATCACCTGGAACTTCGAGAAGTTCCTGCTGGGCAAGGACGGGCGGGTGCTGGCGCGTTTCTCACCGCGCACGGCGCCGGATGATCCGGCCGTGATCCAGGCTATTGAAAAAGCGTTGGCTTGATTCCCGGGAATTTGCAGAGGTAGGAGATGCCGAAGGCTCGGGCCGCGTTCGGACGATCCTTTGCTCTTTCACTTGAGACTCAAGTGTCAGGGGAAAGATCGCAGCTTCGTTGCACTCGACAGCTCCTACACACCTTCCTTTTGATCCACAATCATTCAAATCAATAGTGCTATCCATTGCTCTCCACGGTCCATATTATCGCTGTCATATTCGACCTGCGACCTTGTTTCCGTGGAGTGTCCCATGCCTGTAAAAGCCTTGTTCAAACCCTTCCATCTCGGTGCGCTGGAGCTGCCGACCCGGGTAGTGATGGCGCCGATGACTCGCTCCTTTTCCCCAGGCGGCGTGCCGAACGCCAAGGTCGTGGAGTATTACCGCCGTCGCGCGGCGGCCGGCGTCGGTCTGATCATCACCGAAGGCACGACCGTCGGGCACAAGGCCTCCAACGGTTATCCGAACGTGCCGCATTTTTACGGCGATGCCGCGCTGGCCGGCTGGAAGCAAGTGGTTGATGCAGTGCATGCCGAAGGCGGCAAGATCGTTCCGCAGCTCTGGCACGTAGGTAACGTGCGGCGCTTGGGGACTGAGCCGGACGCCAGCGTGCCGGGCTATGGCCCGTCGGAAAAACTCAAGGACGGCCAGGTCGTGGTTCACGGCATGACCCAGGCGGATATCGACGAAGTCATTGCAGCGTTCGCCCAGGCGGCGAAAGACGCCCAGAGCATCGGCATGGACGGCGTGGAGATCCACGGCGCCCATGGCTACCTGGTGGACCAGTTCTTCTGGGAGGGCAGCAACCAGCGCACCGACGGTTACGGTGGAAGTCTGGCCAACCGTTCGCGTTTCGCCATCGAACTGATCCGCGCCGTGCGTGCTGCGGTAGGTGAAGGGTTCCCGATCATCTTCCGTTTCTCCCAATGGAAGCAGCAGGACTACACCGCGCGCCTGGTGCAAACGCCAGAGGCCTTGGGCGACTTCCTCAAGCCTTTGGCCGAGGCCGGTGTGGATATTTTCCATTGCTCGACACGTCGCTTCTGGGAGCCTGAATTCGAAGGCTCCGAACTGAATCTGGCGGGCTGGACCCGCAAGCTGACCGGCAAGCCAACCATCACCGTCGGCAGCGTTGGCCTGGATGGCGAGTTCCTGCAGTTTATGGTCAACACCGACAAAGTCGCGCAACCGGCCAGCCTGGAGAAACTGCTGGAGCGCCTGAACAATGATGAGTTCGACTTGGTGGCGGTGGGGCGAGCGCTGCTGGTAGATCCGGATTGGGCGCAAAAAGTGCGTGAAGGCCGGGAACAGGAGATCTTGCCGTTCAGCCGTGAGGCGTTGATGACACTGGTTTAAGCGGCGCTTTATAGGGCCTCATCGCGGGCAAGCCTTGCTCCCACAGAGCTATCAGTCGCTCACAAATAGTGTGCTTACTGAAGATAAATGTGGGAGCAAGGCTTGCCCGCGATGCTTTTCAGCGAGGTGACACCACGTGAGGCAACGTTGACTCGATCTGACAAACCCCACGCAATTGCGTCTCGAACTGCTCGATCACCGATGGCCAGCCCTGGCGACTGGCATGCTGGCGCGCATTGAGCCGCACGCAACGCAAGGTTTCACGCTCCTCCAGTAGCCAGCGGGCCGCTTCGCAGAACGCCTCTTCATCCCCCGGCATGGCCAGTACACCGTTGTGACCGTGACGGATGTGTTGCGCCGCCGCGGCCTGATCATAGGCCACCACACCCAACCCGGACGCCAGCGCCTCCAGCACCACATTGCCGAAGGTTTCGGTCAGGCTCGGAAAGACGAATACATCCCCGGACGCATAGTGGCAGGCCAGCGCTTCGCCACGTTGTGAACCACAGAAGATCGCGTCGGGCAGTTCCTGCTCCAGGGTGAATCGCTGCGGGCCATCACCGACCACCACCAGTTTCATCCGCCGCTGCGGGAAAGCGCTGCACAGCGTGTCGAAACTGCGCTTGAGCAACCCGAGGTTTTTCTCCGGTGCCAAGCGCCCGACATGGATCACGGCGATGTCATCATCGCCCAAGCCCCAGGCTTCACGCAGGGCTGTCGAGCGCTTCATGGGCTGGAACAATTGGCTGTCCACCCCACGGGACAGCAGCGCCACGCGCTCGAAATGCCGGCGTTCCAGCTCCATGCGCTGACTGAGGCTCGGCACCAGGGTCAGGCTGGAGCGGTTGTGGAACCAGCGCAGGTAATGGGTGAGGGCACGACTCAACAACCCGAGGCCATACTGCTGGGTGTATTGCTGGAAATTGGTATGGAAGCCACTGACCACCGAGATGCCCAGGCGCCGGGCCGCCCGCAATGCCGATAAACCCAGCGGCCCTTCCGTGGCAATGTACAGCACGTCCGGGCGATGACGTTTCCAGCGCCGCAGCAGTTTGTGCATCGAAGCCTGGCCCCACTGCAAACCCGGATACCCCGGTAACGGCCAGCCGCGACACAGCAACAACTGCTCGTCACCGGCCTGGCGTTGGTCGCCAACCTGACGGGGCCGTATCAATTCCACCTGATGCCCGCGGGCGCGCAAGCCGTCGCACAGGCGGCCCAGGGTATTGGCCACGCCATTGATTTCCGGCGGGAAGGTTTCGGTGATGAGGGTGATATGCAGGTGTGTGGTCATGACCCCAGTGTCGACCGGGGCCATTTCGCCATTGTGACGCTTGAATGATGGATTTGTGACCGGTCAGCCCTGGCGGGCCAACGCGGTCTCGGCGCCTTGCTCGCGCACCCAGAACAAAGTCGCCCCGGCCACCGCCGCGGGCATCATCAGGATGTTCACCACCGGGATCAGCAGCACCAGGTACACGCTGCCGCCAAAACCCAGGCTCTGCCAGCGTTTTTCCCGCAGCCAGGCGAGCATTTCGTTCCAGCCCAGCTTGTGGTTGTCCGCCGGGTAGTCGATGTACTGGATCGCCATCATCCACACCCCGAACAGCAGCCATAACGGCGCGGCCACGATATTGATCACCGGAATGAAGGACAGCACCAGCAGGCCCAGGGCGCGGGGCAGGAAGTAGCCGAGCTTGCGTGCCTCCCGGGCCAAGGTGCGAGGGATCATGGCGATCAACTCGCCCCAACTGAAGGCCGGGAAATCGTCGGTGCCACGGATCACCACTTCGACTTTCTCTGCGAGAAAACCGTTGAACGGCGCGGCGATGACATTGGCGAGCATGGTGAAGGTGAAAAACACCATCAGCACCACCAGCACCACGAACAGCGGCCACAGGACATAGTTGAGAAAGCTCAGCCAATCCGGTAACGACGGCATCAGCGTGTCGACCCAAAGGCTGAACTGATGGGCGGCCAGGTAGATCAATCCGACGAACAGCACCAGGTTGATCACCAATGGCAACAGCACAAACAAGCGCAGACCCGGGCTTAGGACCAGTTTGAGTCCTTCTCGCAAATATTGCGGGCCGGACAGGACGGGGGCGGGCATAAGAGGCTCCGAGCGAAGATGAACGCGCCGACCATACCGGCTTTGCCGGGCTCGGGAAAGCATCGACATGGCGTGTAACAACGTTTGCCGAGTTTATTGAACTCACCGATCTGGATAGAGCTCACCTATGAGCTGGATTGTTAAACCGTATTTCCTTAATCTTCGCTCCCTCGATACGCTGCACCCATTCTTTTCAGGACTGTCGAACCCAAGCCTTCCCCAAGTGCGTCGACAGTCCCTTTTATTCGCGCCGCTCACCCGGCGTTCCGGCCCGCAAGGTCCGGTCAACAGGAGCAGGTCATGTCTGAAGTGCGTCATTCGCGAGTGATTATTCTCGGTTCCGGCCCTGCCGGTTACAGCGCTGCGGTTTATGCCGCCCGTGCCAACCTCAAGCCGTTGCTGATTACCGGCATGCAAGCCGGTGGTCAATTGACCACCACCACCGAAGTCGACAACTGGCCGGGCGATGTCCACGGTCTGACCGGCCCGGTGTTGATGGAGCGTATGAAAGAGCACGCCGAGCGCTTCGAGACCGAGATCGTTTTCGACCACATCAATGCCGTGGACTTCGCCGCCAAGCCGTACACCCTGACCGGTGACAGCGCGACCTACACCTGTGATGCCCTGATCATTGCAACCGGCGCCAGCGCGCGTTACCTGGGCCTGCCATCGGAAGAGGCCTTCATGGGCAAAGGCGTTTCCGCCTGCGCCACCTGCGACGGTTTCTTCTACCGCAACAAGCCCGTGGCTGTGGTCGGTGGTGGTAACACCGCCGTTGAGGAAGCCCTGTACCTGGCCAACATCGCCAGCACGGTCACCCTGATCCACCGTCGCGAAACCTTCCGCGCCGAGAAGATCCTGATCGACAAGCTCAATGCCCGTGTGGCTGAAGGCAAGATCATCCTCAAGCTCAACGCCACTCTGGATGAAGTGCTGGGCGACAATATGGGCGTGACCGGTGCCCGTCTGAAGAACAACGACGGCAGCTTTGACGAGATCAAAGTCGACGGCGTATTCATCGCCATCGGCCACACCCCGAACACTTCGTTGTTCGAGGGGCAGTTGGAACTCAAGGACGGTTACCTGGTGGTCAAGGGCGGCCGCGACGGCAACGCCACCGCCACCAGCGTCGAAGGTATCTTCGCGGCCGGCGACGTGGCGGACCACGTCTACCGTCAGGCGATTACCTCGGCGGGTGCCGGTTGCATGGCAGCCCTGGACACCGAGCGTTACCTGGACGGTCTGCAGAACGCTTCGTTCTGATTCAACAGGCACAAAAAACCGGCTTCGGCCGGTTTTTTTGTACTTAGGCTCCACGCAAACCCTGTGGGAGCGGGCTTGCTCGCGA
>NZ_JABWQV010000201.1 GCF_014268615.1 Pseudomonas tehranensis
ATTTGCCGTCAACCCTTAATTTCGTTTTTCCATCAATAAGTTGCGGGGCATTCGAAAAAGCCACCGCACCCCGCAAAAAGGCTCTTCTATATAGAAGAAAGCATCAGAGCACCCCAGCCTCTTTCAAGCCCGTCACCATCGCTTCATCCAACCCCAACACTCGCAGCAGAACATCCCGCGTGTGCTCCCCTAATAAAGGAGGCGCATTGCGATACTCCACCGGAGTCTCAGACAGCCGGATCGGACTGGCAACCTGCGGCACTTCACCCGCCAGTGCGTGAGGCAACGTCATCGCCAGCCCACGCGCCCGGACCTGGGGATCGGCAAACACCTGAGCCACATCATTGATCGGCCCACAGGGCACTCCAGCCTGCTCCAACTGAGCGACCCATTCGGCAGTGGTCTTGAACACCGTCGCCTGGCGAATCAAAGGTATCAATACTGTACGGTTCGCCACCCGCAATTTGTTTGTCGCAAAGCGAGGGTCATCAGCCCACTGCGGCTGACCCGCGACCTCGGCAAACTTTCGGAACTGGCTGTCATTGCCCACCGTAAGGATGAAGTCACCGTCAGCCGTAGGAAAATCCTGATAAGGCACTATGTTCGGATGAGCGTTGCCCAACCGCTTCGGCGCGTTGCCCGTGGTCAGGTAATTCATCGCCTGGTTCGCCAGGCAAGCCACTTGAACGTCCAGCAAGGCCATGTCGATATGCTGCCCGCCGCCGGCATGATCGCGGTGAGCCAGCGCAGCCAGGATGGCGACGGTCGAATAGACACCGGTCAGGATATCCGTCAGTGCAACCCCTACCTTCACCGGGCCCGCCCCCGCATCACCTTCAGGCCGGCCGGTGAGACTCATCAAGCCCCCCAACCCCTGGATCATGAAGTCATATCCGGCGCGCTTGGCGTAAGGACCGGTTTGACCAAACCCGGTAATCGAGCAATAGATCAGTTGCGGGTTGATCGCCTTCAGCGAGTCGTAGTCCAGGCCATAGGCCGCCAGCCCACCGACCTTGAAGTTCTCAATCAGAATGTCGGACTTTGCCGCCAACTCCCGCACCAACCTTTGCCCCTCGGGGTGCGTGAAATCGATGGTCACCGATTGCTTGTTGCGATTGGCCGACAAGTAATAGGCCGCCTCGGTCGTATTCTCGCCAGACGCATCCTTCAGGAACGGCGGCCCCCAGGCGCGCGTATCGTCACCACCACCCGGCCGCTCGACCTTGATGACCTCAGCCCCCAGGTCCGCCAGGATCTGACCAGCCCACGGCCCGGCCAGCACCCTCGATAAATCCAGTACCCGCAGATGCGAAAGCGCGCCCATGCCGTCCCCCTATTAATAGAACGCCTGGATACCGGTTTGCGCACGCCCCAGGATCAGTGCATGAACGTCATGGGTACCTTCGTAAGTGTTCACCACTTCCAGGTTGACGAGATGGCGAGCGATGCCGAACTCATCGGAGATGCCATTGCCGCCCAGCATGTCCCGCGCCATGCGAGCAATATCCAGGGATTTGCCACAGGAGTTGCGCTTCATGATGGAGGTGATTTCAACAGCGGCCGTACCCTCATCCTTCATACGCCCCAGACGCAGGCATCCTTGCAGGGCAAGGGTGATTTCAGTCTGCATATCGGCCAGCTTTTTCTGGATCAACTGAGTGGCAGCCAAAGGACGACCAAACTGCTGTCGATCCAGGGTGTACTGGCGCGCGGTGTGCCAGCAGAATTCGGCGGCCCCCAAGGCTCCCCAGGAGATGCCATAGCGAGCCGAGTTCAGACAGGTGAAAGGCCCTTTCAGCCCACGCACATCCGGAAAGATGTTTTCTTCTGGAACGAAGACGTTATCCATGACGATCTCGCCGGTGATCGAAGCGCGCAGACCGACCTTGCCGTGAATCGCCGGCGCACTCAGGCCCTTCCAGCCTTTCTCCAGAACAAAGCCGCGGATGTCACCGGCGTCATCCTTACCCCAGACAACAAATACATCGGCAATCGGGCTGTTGGTGATCCACATCTTGCTACCCGTCAGGCTGTAGCCGCCTTCCACTTTGCGCGCACGGGTAATCATCGCTCCCGGGTCGGAGCCGTGGTTCGGCTCTGTCAGACCAAAGCAACCGATCCACTCGCCGGAGGCCAGCTTCGGCAGGTACTTCTGCTTTTGAGCTTCGGTGCCGAACTCATTGATCGGCACCATGACCAGCGAGGACTGCACGCTCATCATTGAGCGATAACCTGAATCAACGCGCTCCACTTCACGAGCGATCAAACCATAGCTGACGTAGTTCAAGCCGCTGCCGCCGTACTGTTCAGGAATGGTTGCCCCCAACAAGCCGACCTCGCCCATCTCACGGAAAATGGCCGGGTCGGTTTTTTCATGACGGAACGCTTCCAACACACGCGGCGCGAGCTTTTGTTGGGCGAACTGCTCGGCAGTGTCGCGAATCATGCGTTCTTCTTCGGTGAGTTGCTGGTCCAACAACAATGGATCAATCCAGTTGAAACTCGCTTTACCGGCCATGAAAGAGTCCTCGCCAATCAGATTAAAAATCGTGGATTGATCCTAGGCGCGCTTTCCTATCAGAGCAAACGAGGATTACGCACTCTCTTGTGCTAATTTCTCACTCCGTAAGTGCAAAGAACCCCGTTTTCAACGCTGACGTGTGAGGTTGACGTACATGCGCAGAAAAATCCCCAGCACCGTCGCCTTGGTCAGCTTCGAGGCCGCCGCACGCCATGAGAGTTTTACCAAGGCCGCACAGGAGCTTTCCCTCACACAGGGTGCCATTTGCCGACAGATCTCCAGCCTGGAGGACTTCCTCGGTGTGGAGCTGTTCCGACGCTCACGACGGGGAGTCAAACTGACAGAGGCCGGCCTTTCCTACAGCCGCCGAGTTGCGACTCAACTGGACGCCGTGGAGCGCGATACTCTTTCAGTAATGGGGCATACCGGCGCCAACGTGATAGAGCTGGCAGTGGTTCCGACGTTTGGTACTCAATGGCTGCTACCGCGCCTCAAGGACTTCCAACAACAGCACCCAGAAGTGACGGTCAATCTGACCAATCGCACTCGGCCGTTTCTCTTTGCGGATACGGATTTTGACGCCGCTATCTATTTCGGCGATGCGGATTGGTCCGGCACCGAATCCCACAAGCTGATGGGAGAAAACCCGATGCCCGTGTGCAGCCCCACCTTACTGGGTCACCGGGACAGCCTGACACCGCAAGCCATCGCCGAACTGCCCTTACTTCAACAAACCACCCGCCCGTATGCGTGGCGCCAATGGTTCGACTCACAAAACCTCAATATCGCGCGAGACCTGACAGGCCCGCGTTATGAACTATTCTCCATGCTTGCCCAAGCGGCCATGCATGACATGGGAATCGCCTTGATTCCACCTTTTTTGATCCAGCGCGAGCTGGCCGAGAAACGACTGGTGGTTGCCAATCGAAATGCCTTGTCGAGCATCAAGGCCTACTACCTGATGATCCCCGAAAGAAAGGTCGAATCAGCCTCTCTGAGGGCTTTTCGCGATTGGCTCGTCAAGCAGGCGGGCAGCTATAGCCTTGATTAACAAGTAAAAACCCTATATCCGACTCCGGTAGTAAGCTAATCAAAAGCGCTACAGATATAAATTTATGTCGCATACAGTCAATCTGTTACGAAATCAGTACAGTAGTCTCATAACCTTTCAAAAACGTGGCTTTGAGCCACGTTACGCAGCTCATTAGGGTTCATTCACGTCGCCAATGGAAAAATCGTCAAATTTGGCCTGAAACCCTGAAAAGCCCAGCCTACCGGGGATATATGCCGATAGTTGCGACATTCGGTCACAGGGTGACTTGTAGTTAATTTTCCGTCACCCGTCATAATCCCTTGAAGGGCTGAATTTTCGCCTGCAAAATGCCGCGCCCCGCCTGATTCGGCGGGATCGTGCTGATCGGCCGCCCCAGCCGCACCATCCGAAGTGCCTGGGTTTACTCAATAAGATCACGCAGGAGATTTGACGTGCACATTGGTGTTCCTCTCGAAACCCAGACGGGTGAAACGCGGGTTGCTGCAACCCCGGAAACCATCAAGAAGCTGATCGGCCAAGGCCATAAGGTCACTGTCCAGAGCGGCGCCGGTATCAAGGCCAGCGTTATCGACAGTGCCTATGAAGCAGCGGGCGCCACCATTGGCAGCGCCAGTGATGCTTTCGGGGCCGAGCTGATTCTCAAGGTGGTCGCCCCCAGCGACAGCGAGCTGACGCTGATCAAGAGCGGCACCGTTCTGGTAGGCATGCTCAATCCGTTCAACAACGAAACCATCGCCAAGCTGGCCGAGCGCGGCATTACCGCTTTCGCCCTTGAGGCTGCGCCACGTACCTCCCGCGCCCAGAGCCTGGATGTGCTGTCGTCTCAGGCGAACATTGCCGGCTACAAGGCCGTGCTGCTGGCCGCCCACTACTACCCCCGCTTCATGCCGATGCTGATGACCGCCGCAGGTACCGTCAAAGCGGCGCGGGTGCTGATTCTCGGTGCTGGCGTGGCTGGATTGCAGGCGATTGCCACGGCCAAGCGCCTGGGTGCTGTGATCGAGGCGTCGGATGTGCGGCCGGCGGTGAAGGAGCAAATTGAGTCCCTCGGCGCCAAGTTCGTCGACGTCCCCTACGAAACCGACGAAGAGCGTGAATGCGCCGTCGGTGTCGGGGGTTATGCCCGGCCCATGCCTGCCAGCTGGATGCAGCGCCAGGCTCAGGCCGTGCATGAGCGCGCCAAGCAGGCTGACATCGTCATCACCACCGCATTGATTCCGGGCCGCAAGGCACCGACCTTGCTGAGCGCCGAAACCGTCGCGCAGATGAAACCCGGCTCGGTGGTCATTGACCTCGCGGCAGCCCAGGGCGGTAACTGCCCGCTGACCGTCGCCGATCAGGTGGTGACCGAAAATGGCGTGATCATTTGCGGCCCGACCAACCTGGCCGGCGAAGTCGCGGCCGACGCTTCGGCGCTGTACGCCCGTAACCTGCTGGACTTCCTGAAGCTGGTCTTCACCAAGGAAGGTCAGTTCGACGTGAACCTGGAAGACGACATCGTCGCCGCGTGCCTGATGTGCCGCGACGGCCAGGTCATCCGTAAAAACGCCTAAGCAGGGATTCAGACAATGGAAGAGCTTATCTCCCCCGGTATCTACAACCTGATCATCTTTGTGCTGGCGATTTATGTCGGTTACCACGTGGTCTGGAACGTAACACCCGCGCTGCACACACCGCTGATGGCGGTGACCAATGCCATTTCGGCGATCGTGATCGTCGGCGCCATGCTTGCCGCCGCACTGACCGTGACCCCGCTGGGCAAGACCATGGGCACCCTCGCCGTGGCCCTGGCCGCGGTGAACGTGTTCGGCGGCTTCCTGGTGACGCGCCGCATGCTTGAGATGTTCAAGAAAAAAGCCCCGAAAGCCGTAAAAGAAGAGGCGCCTAAGTAATGAGCATGAACCTGGTAACGACGCTCTATCTGATCGCGTCTGTCTGCTTCATCCAGGCCCTCAAAGGCCTGTCGCACCCCACCACGTCCCGCCGGGGAAACCTGTTCGGCATGCTCGGCATGGCGCTGGCGGTGCTCACCACCGTGGGCCTCATTTACAAGCTCGGTGCTGAGCTGGCGACTGCCGGCATCGGCTACGTCATCGTTGGCCTGCTGGTCGGCGGCACCGCCGGTTCGATCATGGCCAAGCGCGTCGAGATGACCAAGATGCCCGAACTGGTGGCGTTCATGCACAGCATGATCGGCCTGGCTGCGGTGTTCATCGCCATTGCAGCAGTAGTCGAGCCGCAGTCCCTGGGCATCGTCCAACAACTGGGCGATGCGATTCCGGCCGGTAACCGCCTGGAGCTGTTCCTTGGCGCCGCCATTGGTGCAATCACCTTCTCCGGTTCGGTGATCGCCTTCGGCAAGCTCTCGGGCAAGTACAAGTTCCGCCTCTTCCAGGGCGCACCGGTACAGTTTGGCGGGCAACACAAGCTCAACCTGATTCTGGGTCTGGCAACGCTGGGCCTGGGCCTGACCTTCATGTTCACCGGCAACCTCGGCGCGTTCGCCTTGATGCTGGCCCTGGCCTTTGTCCTGGGCGTGCTGATCATCATCCCGATTGGCGGCGCGGACATGCCGGTGGTGGTCTCGATGCTCAACAGTTATTCCGGTTGGGCCGCAGCGGGTATCGGCTTCTCGCTGAACAACTCGATGCTGATCATTGCCGGCTCGCTGGTGGGTTCGAGCGGTGCGATCCTGTCGTACATCATGTGCAAGGCGATGAACCGTTCATTCTTCAACGTATTGCTCGGCGGTTTCGGCAACACAGCAGACGCCGCAGGCCCGGCAGGCTCCAAAGAAGCCCGGCCGGTGAAATCCGGTTCGGCGGACGACGCCACCTTCCTGCTGACCAACGCCGATACCGTGATCATCGTCCCGGGTTATGGCCTGGCGGTGGCACGGGCGCAGCACGCATTGAAAGAACTGACCGAGAAGCTGACCCACCATGGCGTGACCGTGAAATACGCGATCCACCCAGTGGCCGGTCGCATGCCCGGACACATGAACGTGCTGCTGGCCGAGGCTGAAGTGCCTTACGACCAGGTGTTCGAAATGGAGGACATCAACTCCGAATTCGGCCAGGCCGACGTGGTGCTGGTGCTCGGCGCCAACGACGTGGTCAACCCGGCAGCGAAGAACGATCCGAAGTCGCCGATTGCCGGCATGCCGATTCTCGAAGCGTTCAAAGCCAAGACCATCATCGTCAACAAGCGCTCGATGGCCAGCGGCTATGCTGGCCTGGACAACGAGCTGTTCTACCTCGACAAGACCATGATGGTGTTCGGTGACGCCAAGAAGGTCATCGAAGACATGGTCAAAGCGGTGGAATAACGCTCACTGCTTCGCCACTAACGCCCCGACTTGTCGGGGCGTTTTGATTTGTATCAAGGCCCAACGTTACCGATCCAGTAATAATGTTTTGCCTGAAACGCCCGTAATAGACGCCTTAAATGCGACTTTTGTAGCGGGACGGACACGGCGCGAATTCAATAGACTGCGCACCTTGCTTCCAGCCCGAGATAACCACCCATGTACCGTGACCGCATCCGCCTGCCTTCGTTGTTGAACAAAGTTGTGAGCGCTGCCGAAGCAGCCCTGTTGATTCAGGACGGCATGACCGTCGGCATGAGCGGCTTTACCCGCGCCGGAGAAGCGAAAGCAGTGCCCCACGCCCTGGCTGAGCGCGCCAAGGTCACGCCGTTGAAAATCAGCCTGATGACGGGGGCGAGCTTGGGTAACGACCTCGACAAGGAACTCACCGAAGCCGGCGTACTGGCCCGGCGCATGCCATTCCAGGTCGACAGCACGTTGCGCAAGGCCATCAACGCTGGCGAGGTGATGTTCATCGACCAGCACCTGTCGGAAACCGTCGAACAACTGCGTAACGCCCAGCTCAAGTTGCCGGATATTGCCGTGATCGAAGCCGTGGCCATTACCGAGCAAGGCCATATCGTGCCCACCACTTCGGTGGGCAACTCGGCCAGCTTCGCTATTTTCGCCAGGCAGGTCATTGTTGAAATCAACATGGCCCACAACCCTGATCTGGAAGGGTTGCATGACATCTATATCCCGACCTATCGCCCGACGCGCACACCGATTCCCTTGGTGAAGGTCGACGACCGTATCGGCAGCACTGCCATCCCGATACCGCCGGAAAAAATCGCTGCCATTGTCATCACCAACCAGCCGGATTCGCCTTCGACAGTCATGCCGCCGGACAGCGACACCCAAGCCATTGCCGATCATTTGATCGGCTTCTTCAAACAGGAAGTCGCCGCCGGGCGCATGACCAATAAACTCGGTCCGTTGCAGGCCGGTATCGGCAACATTGCCAATGCCGTGATGTGCGGCCTGATCGACTCACCGTTCGAAGACTTGACCATGTATTCCGAAGTCCTGCAGGACTCCACATTCGACCTGATCGACGCCGGCAAACTGAGCTTTGCCTCTGGCAGCTCCATTACGCTGTCGGGCCGGCGCAATGCCGACGTATTCGGCAATCTGGAGAAGTACAAGGACAAGCTGGTCCTGCGTCCCCAGGAAATCTCCAACCACCCCGAAGTTGTACGCCGCCTGGGCATCATCGCCATCAATACGGCGCTGGAGTTCGACCTCTACGGCAATGTCAACTCCACCCATGTCTGCGGCACGCGGATGATGAACGGGATTGGTGGCTCAGGGGACTTTGCCCGGAATGCGCATCTGGCGATTTTCGTCACCAAGTCGATCGCCAAGGGCGGCGCAATTTCCAGCGTCGTGCCGATGGTCAGCCATGTGGACCATACCGAGCACGATGTTGACATTCTGGTGACCGAGATCGGCCTGGCCGACCTGCGTGGCCTGGCGCCAAGGGAGCGGGCGCGGGTGGTCATCGACAATTGCGTGCATCCGTCCTATCGCCAGGCATTGAACGAGTATTTTGAAGCGGCGTGCGCCTTGGGCGGACATACACCACACATCCTGCGCGATGCACTGAGTTGGCACCTGAATCTGGAAGAGACCGGGCAGATGCTGGCGGTTTAATACAGCTGGATCACTTTGGTAGCCAATACAGTTTTCATTGGCCATCGCTCTCAATCCACAAACCACAAAAACTGTACTACTGTACCTGTGATTTCCTACAGCAAACTCCCACGCAACTCTGCTTTCATGGCAAAAATGCACAATAATAGTGCGCACAGGTACAGTTGCCTCGATATTGACCAGTACACCACCGTTTAACAGTTAACTGGTCTCTCACATTACAGGTGAACTGTATCTAGAGAGACTGGCCAAACAAGAGGATCATGGGTACCAGTTAAACCACTACCTAATCCCGCCATAAGCGGAAGGATGTCAACCATGGAACGTACACTCAGTTCCGAGCTGTTTTTCGAAGACAAAGCTGAAAAAAACCAGGCTTCCCTGCCTCTTCGCGTTATCGCTAACCTGATGTTGTGGCAGCGCCGCATCGCCAGCCGCCACCAACTGGCCCGTCTGGATGCACGCCTGCTGGCTGACGCCGGTATCAGCGAAGCACAACGCTACGAAGAGCTGAGCAAGCCGTTCTGGCGCTAACTCAGCGTCGCTGGCCCTGACCCACCGGGTCCACCGCCAGCACCGAATTGAACAAACAAGACCCGTCGCGGGAAACCGCG
>NZ_JABWQV010000202.1 GCF_014268615.1 Pseudomonas tehranensis
TTTGTGGGGGCGTTTTTTTGTCTGTAGGTTTTGTGTTGAGTGCGCCGGCCTCATCGCGAGCAGACTCGCTCCCACAGTTGAACGGGGTGCTGCTGATGCATGCGGTCCCATGTGGGAGCGGGCTTGCTCCGGGCGGCGATCCGACGAAGGCAATCTATCAGGCGCCGCTCACCATCGAAGCTTGTGCGGTCCGCAGTTCATGCCGATTACCCTTGAACAACACCAGGGTGGCAATCAACCCCAGCACTGCCGCGCCACTGAGCCATATCCCCGGTGCGGCCTTGTTGCCCAGCACATGGATCAGATAAGTGCAGGCCGCTGGGGTAAACCCGCCGAAGGTCGCGGTTGCCAGACTGTAGGCCAGGGAGAAGCCGGTGGTGCGCACTTCGAGCGGCATGATTTCCGTCAAGGCGACGACCATGGCGCCGTTGTACGATCCATACAGGAATGACAACCACAATTCCACGATCAGCAAATGACTGAAGCTGGGGTTCGCCACCAGCCAGGACAGCGCCGGATATGCCGTGAGAATCGCCAGAATAGTCGCGCCCAGCAGCAAGGGCTTGCGTCCGATCTTGTCGGAAAATGCGCCCATCACCGGCAGCCAGAAGAAGTTCGACAGCCCGATGCATACCGTGACCAGCAACGCATCCAGGTCCGACAGGTTCAATTCGGCTTTACCGAAGGTCGGCGTGTAAGCCGTGATCAGGTAAAACGACACCGTGGTCATCACCACCAGCGCCATGCCCGCCAGGACGACGCCGAAATTCTGACCGATGGAACGGATGATTTCCGATAGGGTAGGGCGATGTTTTCTCGCCTGGAACTCAGGTGTTTCTTCCAGTGAGCGACGGATCACGAATATCACCGGCACAATCATGCAACCCACCAGGAACGGCACGCGCCAGCCCCATTCGCCCATCTCTTGGGGACTCAGCCAGTGATTGAGGCCCACGCCCAACAGACCGGCAAACACGACGGCCGCCTGCTGACTGGCGGATTGCCAACTGACAAAGAAACCCTTGCGTCCCGGCGTGGAAATTTCCGCCAGGTACACCGACACACCACCGAGCTCAACACCGGCGGAAAAGCCCTGCAGCAATCGCCCCAGCAGCACCAGCAGCGGTGCCGCCACGCCGAGGGTGGCGTAACCCGGCACACAGGCGATAAGCACCGTGCCGGCGGCCATCATCGCCAAGGTGATGATCAAGCCTTTGCGGCGGCCGTGCCGGTCGATGTAGGCGCCGAGAAAAATCGCCCCCAACGGGCGCATCAAGAATCCGGCGCCAAATGTGGCCAGGGACAGCATCAGCGAGGCGAAAGCACTGTCGGTGGGGAAGAACGTCTTGGCGATGGCCGTGGCGTAGAAGCCGTAGACCATGAAGTCGAACATCTCCAGGAAGTTGCCGCTGACAACGCGAAAAATCGCCTTGCCGTTGCTCTTGGTGGAAGGCATGGGTCGGTACTCACTCTGACAATCTTGTATGGAGGCGCTGCACGCTGTGGGGGGGCTGCCTGTGGGAGCAAAGCTTGCTCGCGATGAACGAAAACGCTGCCTTGTAGCTGGACCGTGTCGCATGCATCGCGAGCAAGCTTTGCTCCCACAGGTCTGCTCCCACAGGTTCGCGCATGCACGCGCTGAAGCCCATAATGGCCGGCGCGGTTTTGAGGGGGGATGAAGATTTGTTAACTGGACGGTGGGGAAAGCTTGTGGTCCTGGCCGGTGTCTTGACCGGCTGCGGCAACGGCGAGCGCCTGGAGCGCTTCGATGGACCGACCATGGGCAGTCATTATTCCATTCAATACGTCAGGCATTCCGCCACGCCCGGTCCGAAAGCGGTGCAGGCCGAGGTGGAAAACGTCCTTGCCGAAGTGGATCGGCAATTCTCGACCTACCGTAGCGACTCGGATATCGAACGTTTCAACGCGCTGCCTGCTGATAGCTGTCTGGTCATGCCCGGTCCGGTACTCGAACTGATCGGTGTGGGTGAGCAGTTGTCAGCCCAAAGCGACGGTTCTTTTGACCTGACGGTGGAACCGCTGCTGAATCTGTGGGGCTTCGGTCCTCAATCCCGAGAAGAGAAAGTGCCGACCGCGGAAGCCTTGGCCCAGGTGCGCCAGCGCGTCGGGCAGGGTCATTTGCGCATCGACGGCGACCGGCTGTGCAAGGACGCCGCGGTGGAGGTCGACTTCAACAGCATCGCTGCGGGCTATGCCGTCGACCGGATCGCCGCCAGACTCCAGGCCCTGGGCATCGACAGTTACCTGGCCGAAGCCACCGGTGAACTCAAGGCTGCCGGGCGTAAACCCGACGGCTCGGCCTGGCGCATTGCCCTGGAGGAGCCTCGGGATGACCGGCAAGTGGCTGAGCGTGTCATCGAAGTCAACGGCTACGCAGTCTCGACGTCCGGTGACTATCGGCGTTATTTCGAACAGGACGGGGCGCGTTACTCCCACACCTTTGATGCACGTACCGGTGCACCGGTCCTACACAACCTGGCGTCAGTCACGGTGATTCATCCTTCGGCGTTGATGGCCGATGGACTGTCGACGCTGTTGCTGATTCTCGGTCCCGAACGGGGTTGGGACTATGCCCAGAAGCATGGTATCGGGGTATTTTTCGTGTTGCGCGATGGCAATCGTTTTGTCACCCGTACCAACGACATGTTTGAACGGATCAGCAGCGGAAAAACCCAATGATGACATCCTTCAGGATGTCGGCGACCTGTGGCGAGGGAGCTTGCTCCCGATGGGCTGCGCAGCAGACCCTTTTTTGTGAGCGCTTCGCACTCAAGCGGGAGCAAGCTCCCTCGCCACGGTGATTTGGGCAAGCACCGACAGCGATTTGAAAGGCTACCTGTGGCGAAATAGCGCAGGCAAAACTAGCCTACGACGCGACCAAGGGGTAATGTGCGCGGCGTTGACGCTTCTATAGACTGTGGCCGGGCTCGTGAACCGGCCTGAAAATTGTTCCTTCATGTCGCTGGCCGGCATGATTTAGCCGTGGTGCCAAGTGTGGCGTCGCGGCCTGTTCTGAGGAGTACGCATGGCTGTCTACAACTACGACGTGGTGGTATTGGGTTCCGGCCCGGCGGGAGAAGGCGCGGCAATGAACGCCGCCAAGGCAGGGCGCAAGGTCGCGATGGTCGACAGCCGTCGGCAGGTCGGTGGCAACTGCACCCACTTGGGCACCATCCCGTCCAAGGCCTTGCGTCACTCGGTCCGGCAGATCATGCAGTTCAACACCAACCCGATGTTCCGCGCCATCGGCGAGCCGCGCTGGTTCTCCTTCCCGGACGTGCTCAAGAGCGCCGAGAAGGTGATCTCCAAGCAAGTGGCCTCGCGCACCGGTTACTACGCCCGCAACCGGGTCGATGTGTTCTTCGGCACCGGCAGCTTTGCCGACGAGCAGACCGTTGAAGTGGTGTGCGGCAATGGTGTGGTCGAAAAGCTGGTGGCCAAGCACATCATTATCGCCACCGGCTCGCGCCCGTATCGTCCGGCCGATATCGATTTCAACCACGCACGTATCTACGATAGCGACACGATTCTGAGCCTGGGCCATACCCCGCGTAAGCTGATTGTCTACGGCGCCGGGGTGATCGGTTGCGAATACGCCTCGATCTTCAGCGGCCTGGGTGTGCTGGTGGAACTGGTGGATAACCGCGGCCAGTTGCTGAGCTTCCTGGACTCGGAAATCTCCCAGGCCCTGAGCTATCACTTCAGCAACAACAACATCACCGTGCGCCACAACGAAGACTACGACCGCGTCGAAGGCGTGGACAACGGCGTGATCCTGCACCTCAAGTCCGGCAAGAAAATCAAGGCCGACGCCTTGCTCTGGTGCAACGGTCGTACCGGCAACACCGACACCCTGGGCCTGGAAAACATCGGCGTGAAGGTCAACAGCCGTGGCCAGATCGAAGTTGACGAGAACTACCGCACCTGCGTGACGAACATCTACGGCGCCGGTGACGTGATCGGTTGGCCGAGTCTGGCCAGCGCCGCCCATGACCAGGGCCGTTCAGCGGCCGGCAGCATTGTCGACAACGGGAGCTGGCGCTTCGTCAACGACGTACCGACCGGTATCTATACCATTCCGGAGATCAGCTCGATCGGCAAGAACGAGCAGGAGCTGACCCAGGCCAAGGTGCCCTATGAAGTGGGCAAGGCCTTCTTCAAGAGCATGGCGCGGGCGCAGATCGCCGGAGAGCCGCAGGGCATGCTGAAGATCCTCTTCCACCGCGAGACGCTGGAAGTGCTGGGCGTGCACTGCTTCGGTTATCAGGCGTCGGAGATCGTTCACATCGGCCAGGCGATCATGAACCAGCCGGGCGAGCTGAACACGCTGAAATACTTCGTCAACACGACCTTCAACTACCCGACCATGGCCGAAGCCTATCGGGTAGCGGCCTATGACGGGCTCAACCGGCTTTTTTGAGCGGCTCCGGCCGGTGGCCTGAGCCGGCCGGGGAGACCGATTTCAGCAATTCTCGAGGGTGGCAGTGGCCAAACCGGGAAAGTCTGTAATCAGGCTGTCAACGCCGAAGTCGGCGAGCCTGCGCATCAGCGCGGGTTCGTTGACGGTCCACACCGACACATGCAACCCCTGACGCTGGGCCTTGATCAGGCGTTCCGGCGTACACAGCGTCCAGTTGAGGGCCAGAATCTGGCAACCGTAACTCTGGGCGACCTTCAGCGGGTCGAGCCAGGCGTATTCGGCCACCAGTCCGCGGGCGATGTCCGGGGTCAGGTCCAGGGCAGCCTTGAGCACTTCCCGGGAGCTGGAGGTGATGGTGATTTTGTCCAGCAACCCGAAACGCTGGGCCATTTCGCGGATTCCCAGCACGGTGGCAGCGGCGCGGGTGCGTGAGGCACTCTTGACCTCCAGTTGCCAATGCTCGAAATCACATTTTTCGAACAGCTCCTCCAGGCGCGGGATCGGGCACGGCTTGATCCAGCCCGGGCCACCCTTGCGCGCATCGTAGGTCACCAGCTCGGCGGCCGAATGCTCCACCACCTTGCCCCGGCGATCGGTGGTGCGCTTGAGGGTCGGGTCGTGGATCACCATCAACTCGCCGTCCATGGACAGGTGCAGGTCCAACTCGCATCGGCGCACGCCGTGCTTGAGGCACTCCTGGAAACCGGTCAGGGTATTTTCTGGCGCTTCGCCCTTGGCGCCGCGGTGGCCATAAATGAGGGTCACGGTTCTTCCTTATTGGTGCCGGATTCGTTCAGTTCGCGCGCCAGGCGCCGCTCTTGCGCCTGTTTCTGCAGGATGTAGCGGGCCAGCAACTGACGCTGGGCGTCGGTGGGGCGTTCGAACTCGGTGCCCACGTCGTAGCCATCGCCCTTGGGGTCGCAATGAGTCACCCGGGCCCGCAGCAACAGCCCCAGGGCCTGGGGCATCAGCACCATCTTGATCGACAGATGCGCGCCGACGGCAATGGGGGTGGGGTATTGGAAGTCGATACCCCCTTCGGAAATGATCACCGGCTGCGGCTCGCCGATTTCGCCGAGCGCGGTCAGGGCAATGACCTGACTGAGCAGGTCGATGCGTTTGTTCATCGCTTTGAGGTAAGCCGTGATGCTACGCTCGCGCTCGCTGATCTGGCGCAGCAGGTGTTGCGATTCGAATTCGCTCAGGTGCAACTCGCTGAGCAGATTGAACAGTGGAGAAGCATCCTGCAACACTTCCTGGCCAGCAGCTTCAGGAATGGAGAGGGGCCGAATTTCCAGTGCGATCGTGTCCTCGATACGGTAGTATTCGCGGCGATCTTCTTCATCTAATGTCGACATGGCGAACCCATGGTAGCGGCGGTGGTCTGAGTGTAAAGCTGGTTTGTGACCCCCGCCACAAGGACGTTCCTTTTCCCTCCGAACAAGCCCCGACATGTTCAGACCTCTCTTCGTATTTATCGGCACGCGTTATACCCGTGCAAAACGTCGCAATCATTTCGTATCGTTCATTTCCCTGACTTCAATCATCGGACTGGCCCTTGGCGTGGTCGTGATGATCGTCGTGCTGTCGGTGATGAACGGCTTCGACCATGAAATGCGCACTCGCGTGCTGGGCATGGTGCCCCACGCAACCCTTGAAACCGGCGAAGCCATCAGCGACTGGCCGAGCCTGGCCGCCAAGGTCAAGCAGAACCCGCAGGTGCTGGCGGTTGCGCCGTTCACCCAAATGCAGGGGCTGCTGACCAACAATGGCAAGGTTTCCAAGGTCTTGCTCAATGGCATTGACCCCGGGCTTGAGCGGCAGGTGTCGATCATCGACAACTTCATGCAGCAGGGCAAACTCGACGACCTGGCGCCCGGCAGCTTTGGCATCGTCATCGGCGACAAGGCTGCGGCCAAGCTCGGCGCCGCCATCGGCGACAAGCTGACCTTCGTTGCGCCGGAAGTCACCGTGACCCCGGGCGGTATGTTCCCGCGTATGAAGCGCTTTACCGTGGTCGGCATTTTCCATGTCGGCGCCGGCGAGCTGGACGGTTATCTGGGCGTGACCAACCTTCAGGACCTGGCCCGTTTGCATCGCTGGAAGCCGGACCAGGTCCAGGGCCTGCGGTTGAAGTTCGACGACCTGTTCCAGGCGCCGCGGGTTGCCTGGACCATCGCCCAGCAGCTTGGCGAAGACCGCTACTACGCCCGGGACTGGACGCGCACCCACGGCAATCTGTACCAGGCGATTCGTATGGAAAAAGCCATGATCGGCCTGTTGTTGCTGCTGATCGTCGCCGTGGCGGCATTCAACATCATCTCCACCCTGGTGATGGTGGTGAACGACAAGAAGGGCGACATCGCCATCCTGCGTACCCTCGGCGCCACGCCGGGGCAGATCATGCGGATCTTCATGGTCCAGGGCACGGTCATTGGCGTGATCGGCACCCTCGTCGGTGCCTTGGTCGGCATGTTTGCCGCGCTCAACGTCAGCGCCGCGATTGCCGCCCTCGAAGGCCTGATCGGGCACAAGTTTCTCAACGCCGACGTGTACTTCATCGATTACCTGCCGTCGCAGTTGCAGACAGACGATGTGTTGATGGTCTGCGGCGCCGCGTTGGTCCTGAGTTTCCTCGCCACCCTGTATCCAGCCTGGCGTGCCGCGCGCACCCAGCCTGCGGAGGCGTTACGTTATGAGTGAGTCGGGTATGAGTGAAAAAGCAATCTTGAGCTGCCGTAACCTGGGCAAATCCTACGAGGAGGGGCCGGAGTCGGTGGTGGTGTTGTCAGGCTTGCAGCTGGAGCTGCATCCGGGCGAGCGTGTGGCGATTGTCGGCACCTCCGGGTCGGGTAAAAGCACTTTGCTCAATCTGCTGGGCGGCCTCGATACGCCGACGGCCGGCAGTGTCTGGCTGGCGGGCGAAGAGCTCTCGGCGCTGAACGAGAAGGCCCGTGGCCTGCTGCGCAACCGCTCCCTGGGTTTCGTCTACCAGTTCCACCATTTGCTGCCTGAGTTCACCGCCCTGGAAAACGTCTGCATGCCGCTGTTGATCGGCCGCACCGCGATTCCTGAAGCCCGTCAGCGCGCCACGGCGTTGCTGGAGCGGGTAGGGCTGGGTCATCGCCTGGAGCACAAGCCGGCCGAGCTGTCCGGTGGCGAGCGCCAGCGCGTGGCGATTGCCCGGGCCCTGGTCAACAAGCCGGGGCTGGTGATGCTCGACGAGCCGACCGGCAACCTCGATTCCCACACCGCCCAAGGCATCCAGGATTTGATGCTGGAGCTCAGCACGTCGATGCGCACCGCGTTCCTGGTGGTGACCCATGACATGAATCTGGCCCGGCAGATGGACCGCGTCCTGCACTTGCAGGAAGGTTGCCTGACGCCCATTTGACCGACCGAAACCCGGCGCTTGCTGCAAGCGCCGGGTCTTTTATTTTTATACGGTGCCCCGCGAATGTTCAGACCGTTATCGATCTTCATCGGCACGCGCTATACCCGCGCCAAGCGCCGCAATCGCTTTGTTTCGTTCATCTCCATGACCTCGATGATCGGCCTCGCCCTGGGGGTGCTGGCGATGATCGTGGTGCTGTCGGTGATGAACGGCTTCCAGCGCGAAATGAGCTCGCGCATCCTCGGTATGGTGCCCCACGCCACCATCGTCGGCGTCAAGCCGATCGACGACTGGCAACCGGTGGCCGCCGCTGCGCTGAAAAATCCTGAAGTGATCGCCGCCGTACCGTTCACCGAAATGGAAGGCATGCTCAGCCATAAAGGCGCGATGCAGCCGATCCAGATCAGCGGCATCGACCCGGCCCAGGAAGGCAAGGTGTCCATCGTCGCCCAGCATATTGTCCAGGGGCGACTCGATGCCTTGAAACCGGGCGAGTTTGGCGTGGTGATCGGTGAAATCACCGCCCGGCGCTTCCGGCTGAACGTCGGTGACAAACTGACCCTGATCGTGCCGGAAATCAGCACCGCGCCGGGTGGCATCACCCCGCGGATGCAGCGCTTGAATGTGGTCGGCGTATTCAAGGTGGGCGCCGAGCTGGACGGCTCCATGGCGCTGATCCACGTGGCCGACGCCGCGCAAATGCAGCATTGGCAGCCGAATCAGGTGCAAAGCGTGCGCCTGGCGGTCAAGGACCTGTACGCCGCGCCGCAAGTGTCCGCCGACATCGCCACGGGCCTCGGTACGGCCTACAAGGCCGACGACTGGACCCACACCCAGGGCAGCCTGTTCAGTGCCATGAAGATGGAAAAAACCATGATCGGCCTGCTGTTGTTGATGATTGTCGCGGTGGCGGCATTCAACATCATCGCTACCCTGATCATGGTGGTGAACGATAAGGGCGCAGATATCGCGATCCTGCGCACCATCGGCGCCACGCCCCGGCAGATTATGGCGATCTTCATGGTCCAGGGCACGGTGATTGGCGTGGTCGGCACGCTGATCGGCGGCGTGCTGGGGGTGATTGCGGCGCTGAACGTCAGTGATTTAGTGGGTTGGTTCGAAAGGGTCACTGGCCAGCATATTTTCAGTTCCGACGTGTATTTCGTCAGCAACCTGCCCTCGGAGCTTCAACGCGGTGATGTGGTGCTGATCTGCTCGGCCGGGTTCATCCTCAGCTTCCTCGCCACGGTTTACCCGGCCTGGCGTGCGGCGAAGGTCGAGCCGGCACAGGCGTTGCGGTATTCTTGAGTCACCGCAAAATCTTGTGTCAAGTGGACACTCTCTGTGGCGAGGGGATTTATCCCCGCTG
>NZ_JABWQV010000203.1 GCF_014268615.1 Pseudomonas tehranensis
ATCGCGAGCAGGCTCGCTCCCACAGGGGTTTGCTGGAGCATCCCGGAACACTTTTTGCTGCCGGATGTGATCGCCGCCATTGCGTCGGCGTCATTACTGCCTCAATTTAGCGTCATTGCCCGTCAGGCCCGTGCACTTCATGTCATCGACCTCGTTTAGTCAGTCTCTGCGTCGCCTTTGGGCGTTGGATAAATTCAGTTATAGCGTGCGGGTGTTCATCGCCCTGACCGGCAGCATGGCGCTGTGTTGGTATCTGGATAAGATGGCGCTGCTGATCCCGCTGTTCCTGGGCATCATCGCCAGCGCCCTGGCCGAGACCGATGACAGCTGGCAGGGCCGCCTCAACGCGCTGGCCGTGACCCTGGTGTGCTTCACCATCGCGGCGCTGTCGGTGGAATTGCTGTTCCCTTATCCGGTTCTGTTCATCGTTGCCCTGGCGCTGGCGAGCTTCGCCCTGACCATGCTCGGTGCGTTGGGCGAGCGCTATGGCGCCATTGCCTACGGCACATTGATTCTCTCGGTCTACACCATGATCGGCGTGGACCAGCGCGGTGGCGCGGTCACCGATTTCTGGCACGAACCTTTGCTGCTGGTGGCCGGTGCAGCTTGGTACGGCCTGCTCTCGGTGCTGTGGCAGGCGCTGTTTTCCAACCAGCCGGTGCAGCAAAGCCTGGCGCGGCTGTTCCGCGAGCTGGGACGCTACCTGAAGCTCAAATCATCGCTCTTCGAGCCAATCCGCCAACTGGATGTCGAAGCCCGACGCCTGGAACTGGCCCAGCAGAACGGCCGAGTGGTCGCCGCGCTTAACGCGGCGAAGGAAATCATCCTGCACCGCGTCGGCAACGGGCGACCAGGCTCGAAGGTCAGCCGCTACCTGAAGCTGTACTTCCTCGCCCAGGATATCCACGAGCGCGCCAGCTCTTCCCACTACCCCTACAACGCGCTGGCCGAGGCGTTCTTTCACAGCGACGTGCTGTTCCGCTGCCAACGCCTGCTGCGCCAGCAAGGTAAAGCCTGCCAAGCGTTGGCCGAGTCGATCCAACTGCGCCAGCCATTCGTCTATGACGCCAGCTTCGCCGAGGCCTTGAATGACCTGCACGCCTCCCTCGAACACCTGCGGATCCAAAGCAACCCGGCCTGGCGCGGGTTGCTGCGTTCACTGCGGGCCTTGTCGGCGAACCTTGGCACCATGGACCGCCTGCTCAGCGACGCGAGCAACCCCGACGCCCTGGCCGACGCCACCGATAGCAGCCTGCTGGATCGCTCACCGCGCAACCTGAAGGACGTCTGGGTCCGCTTGCGTACACAGCTCACGCCCACTTCGCTGCTATTCCGGCATGCCCTGCGCCTGCCCCTGGCGCTGAGTGTGGGTTATGCCATGGTGCATCTGATCCACCCGTCCCAGGGCTACTGGATCATTCTCACCACGCTGTTCGTGTGCCAACCCAACTACGGCGCCACCCGGCGCAAGCTCGGCCAACGGATCATCGGCACCGCCATCGGCCTGACGGTGGCCTGGGCGCTGTTCGATCTGTTTCCCAACCCCCTGGTGCAATCGTCTTTCGCCATCGCCGCCGGGGTGGTGTTCTTTACCAATCGCACGACCCGCTACACCCTGGCGACCGCCGCGATCACGATCATGGTGCTGTTCTGTTTCAACCAGGTGGGCGACGGCTATGGACTGCTGTTGCCCCGACTGTTCGATACGCTGCTCGGCAGCCTGATCGCCGGCCTTGCGGTATTCCTGTTCCTGCCGGACTGGCAAGGCCGCCGGTTGAACAAAGTGCTGGCCAACACGCTGACCTGCAACAGCATTTACCTGCGCCAGATCATGCAGCAGTACGCTGCCGGCAAAAGCGATGACCTGGCCTATCGCCTGGCCCGACGCAACGCCCACAACGCCGACGCCGCATTGTCCACCACCCTGGCAAACATGCTGATGGAACCGGGGCATTTCCGTAAGGAAGCCGATGTCGGGTTCCGCTTTCTAGTGCTGTCCCACACCCTGCTCAGCTACTTGTCAGGCCTGGGCGCCCATCGGGACACCCAGTTGCCTGCAGACGTGCGCGAACACCTGATAGACGGCGCGGGGGTGAAACTGGCCGCGAGCATCGACGAAATCGCCCAGGGCCTTGCGAGCAAACAACCGATAGCGGTCCAAAGCGACGAGGAAGAAGCCTTGGCCAATGAGCTTGAGCAGATGCCCGATGAAATCGACGAGGGCCAGCGGCTGGTGCAGACGCAACTGGGGTTGATCTGCCGTCAGTTGGGGCCGCTGCGCACATTGGCAGCCCATCTGGTCAAGGACACCAGCGAGGCTTGAGGAGTGTGGTGCTCACACCACCGCCATCGCGAGCAGGCTCGCTCCCACAGTGAACCTCAGCCGTACAAATTGAAGTGTGCGCTATAGATCAACTGTGGGAGCGAGCCTGCTCGCGATAGCGCCAGTCCAGGCACCGCAAGATCACATCCCGTGCGCCTTCAATAACCGCGCATAACTACCATCGGCCTTCATCGCCGCAATCTCCCGATCGAATCCCGCGACAATCTGCTCGTGCTGGGGGTTCTTCAGGCTGACCAGGATGTGCAGGCTGTTTTCACTCAGTGGCTTGGGCATGAACTCCACGGCGTTGCGCACCTTGGCCGATTCACGAGCCAGGTAATAACGGGCGACGAACTCATCTTCCAGGGTCAGCTTCACCCGACCGGCAGCGAGCATGCGCACGGCCATTGCAAAGTTATGCACAGGGACTTTCTGCAATTGCCGATCCTCATCGAACGCCTTGGCGTAGGCGTATCCGCGGACCACGGCGATGGGATAGGCATACAGCTGCTGCAGGTTCTCGTACTGGATGGGTGCGTCCTTGCGCTTGATGAAGCGCACGCGGTTGAGCAGGTACTCAGCCGAGAAACGGCCCACATGGGTACGTTCTTCGCTGTACCAGGCGTTGATCAGCACGTCATAGCGCCCCTCGCCGATGCCCAGCATCGCCCGGGCCCAAGGCACCTGCTCAAAGTCACTGGCATAACCGGCCCGCGCCAGGGCGGTACTGACGATATCGGTCGCCAGGCCCCCATTGACCAGCGTGGTGTCGGTAAAGGGTGGCCAGCCATCTGCCACCAGACGCAACTTTTGCGCGCAGGCATTGTGGCTCAGCAACAGCAACCCGACCAAAGCAAGAGCTCGATGCAATCGCGGCATGCCAAACATCCTTGACGGGTTCAAAGCCCGGTTTGTTTTTAGCCGAATCTCAAGAGATGTCGTCAGACATCCGGTCCTAACATTAGCTCAGTGGAACCGCTGCGCAGCGCTGGATTGAAGATTACACAAAGAAGGCCACACCGCGACAATTCGATGATGGCATTTTGGCCTTTGTCACAGATTTTTACAGTTGTGCAAGAAAGAGACTTCCGCAACCAGCCCGCTTAATATCGGCATCAGGTTCTTCAGGAAATTCAAAAAATGGATATCGACTGGGTCTGCAAACATCACAGTGACCTGAGCAAGGAACAGCTGTACGCCATCCTCAAATTGCGCGCCGAAGTCTTCGTCGTCGAGCAGAACTGCCCCTACCTGGACGTCGACGGCCTGGACCTGGAGGGCGATACCTGCCACCTGATGGCCTGGCAGGACAATCATCTGGTGGCTTACCTTCGCTTGCTCGATCCGCATTCGCAAAACAGTGACGTGGTCATCGGGCGCGTGGTCATCGCCCCCCAGGCACGGGGACAGGGGATGGGTCATAAGCTGATGGAACAGGGCCTCAAGCAGGCCGAGCGGCACTGGCCCGGTACATCGATCTCACTGTCGGCACAGGCGCATCTGCAGGGGTATTACGCGCGGTATGGGTTTGGAGTGGTGGGTATCGAGTATATGGAAGACGGGATTCCACACATTGGTATGCATCGACCCTGAAAACGCATCGCGAGCAGGCTCGCTCCCACAGTAGATCACGGGCGGCACAGATTTTGTGTTTCAGCAGATCCATTGTGGGAGCGAGCCTGCTCGCGATGAGCCCAGCCCAGACACCTTCCAAGATTCAGGGATACTCGAGCACCGCCTTGATTTGCTGCAAATTCCCCTCGATCCACCGCCGATCAATCGCCCCCCAATCACGGATCCGATAATGCCCGGCATGGTTACGGGCGCCTTCTAGCTGCTCGAATTCACACACGATATCCAGGTCCGCCAGCGCTGCCACGGTGTCCTGGGCGGTGCGTCGCGGCATGCCGGTGACCTCGGTGAGCGCGGGAATGTTGCTGGCCACGCCGCTATCAATCAGGTACGCCACATACAAGCGACGATAGAAGCTGCTTTTGGTCTTGCTGACGTCCATTCGGTCATTCCTTGGAGGGTTGCAGATCGCGCCAGGTCAGGTACACCCGCAAGTCGAATTCCAACTGGTGATACCCCGGCAGCATGTGCTCGCAGAGTTGGTAGAACGCTTTGTTGTGGTCCGACTCCTTGAAGTGGGCCAGTTCGTGCACCACGATCATTTTCAAAAACTCAGGTGCCGCGTCCTTGAACAGCGAAGCGATACGAATTTCTTTCTTGGCCTTGAGCTTACCGCCCTGCACCCGTGAAATCGCAGTGTGCAGGCCAAGTGCACGGTGGGTCAGGTCCAAGCGATTGTCGAACAGCACCTTGTCGATAGCGGGCGCGTTACGCAGGTATTGTTGTTTGAGGTCCAGCGCATAACCGTACAAGGCCTTGTCGCTCTGGACCGAGTGCCGGTCGGGATAGCGCTGCTGCAAGTAGTCGCCCAGCCGATCCTGGGCAATCAGTTGCTGCACTTGGGCTTGCAGGGCGGCGGGGTAAGCCTGGAGGTATTTGAGCGCGATCATCGGCGGCAACACAGTCACAAAAGGCCCCAGTGTAGCGAATTCAGACCTGTATCGCGCTCCAGTCAAATGGCCGGGCAAAGGCATCGGTGTCTTCGGCCATCAAGGGCCGCGCTACCAGGAATCCCTGCACATACTCGCAGCCGTGGGCCTTGAGCCAGTGATATTGCTCAGGCGTCTCTACGCCCTCGGCGATCACCCGCAAACCCAATTGCTTGCACAAATCGATGACCGACGCCGCCAGTGCCGCATCCCGGGGTGAGCCTGGCAAACGGGCGATCAGGTGTCGATCAAGCTTGAGGGTGTCGAGTTCCAGATCCCGCAGATGCGCCAGCGAGCAAGGCCCGGACCCGAAATCATCAAGCGCCACCCGCACCCCCAGGTTATGCAGCAGCCGCAGTTGTTTATGGGTTTCGTCGGGGTTGCGCATCAGTGCATCTTCAGTCACCTCGACCTCAAGTTGCCGGGGTTTGAGGGCATGTCGCTCCAGGACCTGGCGCAGTTCGGTCACCAGGTTAGGCAAACCGAACTGGGTGCTGCTCAGGCTCACCCCCAGTACCAGATCATCCGCGAACAAGCGCTCCCAGACTTTACGCTGGGCCGCGCTGCGATGATAAATCCAGCTCCCCAGCCGACTGATCAATCGGGCCTCTTCCAACAATGGCAAGAACAAGCCCGGCGGTACATCCCCCACGCTGGGGTGCTGCCAGCGCAGCAGCGCCTCGAACCCGCGAATCCGTCCATCGGCGACAGCCACCTGAGGCTGGTAGACCATATTGAAATCGCGGTTTTCGATGGCCGAGCGCACACTTTCCTCGAGCATCAGCCGCGAACGGGCTCGACCGTTCATTTCGTGATCGTAAAAACGGTATTGCTGACGGCCAGCGCGCTTGGCCTCGTACATGGCGATGTCGGACGCGCGCAGCAGACCGTCGAGATTGGCGCCGCAGTCGGGGTAAGTCGCGATGCCGATGCTGGCCCCCAGCGTTACGTCCATGCCCTCGATCTGTTGGCAGATAGACACCCGTTCGATAAGTTTCTCGGCAATCTTGGCCGCTTGCTCGGGTACTTCCAGATCCAGCAGGGCCGTGAACTCATCGCCGCCAAGACGGGCCAGAATGTCGAACGGGCGCAGGCACGCCTTCAGTTGTTCCGACACCCAGCGCAACACGCGGTCACCGGCATCATGGCCCAACGAATCATTGACCCGTTTGAAGCCATCCAGGTCCAGGTACAACAGCACCCAGTTGCTTTCCAGTCGCTCGCTGCGCATCAGCAGGTTTTCGGCTGTCTGATAAAACCCCCTGCGGTTGAGCAGACCGGTCAGTGGGTCAGTGACGGCCTGGTATTCGAGTTGCTGGTGCAAGTGACGCACCACCGACATGTCCTGAAGCGTTACCACCATGGCCTTCTGCTCCGCAGGCAGGGGCGCACAAGACAAGGCCACCGACACCTGCTGGCCAGGCGCTGTGCGCAGGACCGCATCGTGCAGGCGCCAGGTCTGCCCCCGGCAGTAGGCGACATGGATATCGGAGCCGCTCCACTCGGGAATATGGGGTTTTTGCAGGAAATCCAGGAGCGGCATTCCCTGCAACTGCTCGGCGGTGGCATTAAGCAGCCGGCAGGTAGACGGATTGGCGAAGCGAATACACCCGCTTTCATCCACCACGAGGATGCCTTCGGCGGCGTTATCCAGCACCGAGGCGTTGAAAGCCCTGGCCGCTTCCAGATCCTGGCTCAGGCGCTGCAAGGCCCGGCGATTGCGCTGGTGTTCAAGCAGGGCATGAACCTTGGGTTTGAGAATCTGCGGATCGAAGGGTTTGAACAGGTAATCCACGGCACCGCTGGCATAGCCCTTGATCACCGCATCCTGGGATTGCTCGTTGGCGGTCAGGAAAATGATCGGGGTCAGCCGTGTGCGCTGGCTGCCGCGCATCAGACGCGCCACCTCAAAACCGTCCATGTCGGGCATCTGCACATCCAGCAGGACGAGGTCGATGTCATGTTCGAGTAGAAGGTTAAGGGCCTCGACACCGGAGGATGCGGTCATCACCTTCCAATCCTGACGCTGCAACAACGCTCGCATGCTGAGCAGGTTTTCAGGGTAATCATCAACTATCAAAAGGACGGAACTGTCTTCGCCAAGCGGTGGTTGCACGCATTCCATGCTGCTTCTCTTATCGGGCGTCACGTCCGTCCTGACGTAGCAAGGCGGACAAATACTGTGTCCTCACTCTAGACCGTGATTCTGAAAAGCAGTAGGTGTCATCGCGCCATCATCCAGACAAAGCCCAAAATAGCCGACTAACGGTCACCCTCCCCGGGCACAAAACCTGCAATGACACCTTCGACGGACAATTGACGTCAATCATCCGCCGGACGGTCATCCATAAAGATCCATCCTGCGTGAACAACCCGTCCAGAACGCGCGGAGCAGAGCCTCGCGTGATGGCGTTCAGCACTTTTACTCTCGTTACGCAGGATCCGACCATGATCGATCTCACCACCTGGAATCTGAGCATTCCTGAAGGCAGCCCCACCATCACCATCGAAACACCCCGGCTGGCGCAGGGATTCAAGGATCAATATTTCCACTCCGACACTGGCACGTTGTTCTTCTGGGCCCCGGTGACCGGCGCCAAGACCGCCAACGCCATTTATCCACGCAGCGAACTGCGGGAAACCTACAGCGATGGAACCCTGCGCAACTGGCTTTACTCAGCGGCGGACAACAAACTGCGCGCCACGCTTGCCGTCAGCCAGGTGCCCAGCACGGGCAAGATCGTGATCGGCCAGATTCACGCCAAAGACAGCACACGCCCTATGGTGAAGCTGGAATACCAATACAAGGCCTACAGCGCCACCGGCAATATCGTCGCCAAAGTCCGTTTGCGCCCCGATGACGAATCGGGCCAGGTCATCACCATCGCCACGGGCGTGAAGCTCGATCGCAGGTTTTCCTACCAGATTCACCTCAGCCCCAAGGGCGCGCTGGGCATCAGCGCCGCGGGTTACAACTGGAGAACAACGGTAAGCCCGGACTGGAAGGACAAACCGTTGTATTTCAAAGCCGGCGTCTACGTGCAGGACAACACCGGCTACACCACCGAAGGTGGAAAAGTGACGTTCAGCATGCTGGAAATCCATCACACCGCTCTATAAGCGTTTCCCCTCGCGTACCGCAGCATGGACGCTGCTCCCTTCGAACGTCACCCGCATGACCCCGATGCCATAGCGCCATCGTTCAAAAAAAATTCGAATTGCCCGACTAACGGTCGTCGTCCTCGGGCACCAAAGCGGCAAACACCACTCTGACGGACAGTTGACGCCAACCCTCCGCCGGACGGACATAAAAAATCCGTTCCGCGCGCTTCTCGGGGCACGTCATAAAAGCGCTGGCTAGAGCCTCCGGCTGGATCTTGCAACATATTCATTCCGTAGAAAGGGCCCGCATATGGTCGATCTTGCAACCTGGAACTTGAGCATCCCCGAGGGAAGCCCGCCGAAAACCATTGAAACGCCTCGGCTGTTGGATGGCTTCCAAAATAAGTACTTCAATTCCGAAGGCAGCACAGTGTATTTCTGGTCACCGGTGACCGGCACCAAGACTGAAAACGCGGTCTACCCACGCAGCGAATTGCGAGAGACCTACAAAGACGGGACCTTGCGCAACTGGCTGTATCCCGATGCCGACAATAAATTGAGCGCGACCCTGGTCGTCAACCAGGTACCCAGCACCGGCAAGATCGTGATTGGTCAGATTCATGCCAAGGACAGCAGCAAACCCATGGTGAAGCTGGAATACCAGTACAAGGACGACAGCAAGACCGGCAACATCGTCGCCAAGGTCCGCATGCGCCCCGATGACGACGAGGGTCGAGTCATCACCGTGGCCACGGGGGTGAAACTTGCTCAGTCCTTCAGTTACCGGCTCCACCTGGACCGTACCGGCGATCTGGGCATCACCGCGGCGGGTCGTAGCTGGTACACCACCATGAGCGCCAGATGGAAGGTCAAGCCGCTGTATTTCAAGGCTGGCGTGTATGTGCAGGACAATACGGGCTACACCAGCGAAGGTGGGAAAGTGACGTTCAGCAAGCTGGATATCGATCACAACACCTGATCACTGTGCTTCAGGCACCACAGCGGCAACGGAATGCTGCTCGCCTGGCCATCTGTAAATTTCGTAGGAATTCGCCCACCGTGGCGAGGGAGCTTGCTCCCGCTGGACTGCGCAGCAGTCCCCTCTTTTCGTCAGACCTAGCGCATACCCAAGTTTTGCGGCGGCCGCGCCCCCGAGCGGGAGCAAGCTCCCTCGCCACAGG
>NZ_JABWQV010000204.1 GCF_014268615.1 Pseudomonas tehranensis
CGTGCTTGCCTGTGTCCGGCAGGAACTGCCGAAGGCTGCGATCCTTCTTTCTCGATAAGACCCGGTTGCCCAGGTGAAAACATCTGGATCGAGAGCAAAAGATCGCAGCCTTCGGCAGCTCCTGAACGTCAGATCCGGAACTGCCCTACCAATTTGCCCAGGCGCTGCCCCAGATCGGCCAGGCTGCGGGAGGTCTGGGCACCGAGTTGGGTTTCGTCGGCAACACTGTCCACCGCCACGGCGATCTGGTGCACGCTGCGGTTGATTTCCTCGGCCACAGCGGTCTGTTCTTCAGCGGCGCTGGCGATCTGGGCGTTCATCGAGTTGATGGTGCCGATCAACTGCGCCATGGTGTCCAGGGACGCCCCGGCCTCGTTGGCTTGTACCGACGTACCATCGCCCGCTTCGCTGGAGCGGCGCATGGCTTCCACCGCCGCGTGGGTGCCCGATTGCAGGCGATCAATCATGCCCTGGATTTCCTGGGTACTTTGCTGGGTCCGGCTAGCCAGGGCCCGCACTTCATCAGCCACCACGGCAAAACCGCGTCCCGCCTCCCCGGCACGAGCGGCCTCGATGGCGGCGTTCAGCGCCAACAGGTTGGTCTGCTCGGCGATCGAGCGAATCACTCCCAGCACGCTGACAATCGAAGCCACGTCCTGCTGCAAGCTGTCCAGGGACAGGCCGCTGCTGCGAATATCGTTCACCAGTGCATGAATCTGCTGGATGCTGCCGGCCACCACACGCTTGGCGGACTGGCCTTCTTCGTCGGTCTGCTGGGCCGCGACGGCGGCACCCTGGGCACTGCGAGCCACTTCCTGGGCGGCCGAAGACATCTCGTTGATCGCCGTGGCGACCTGGTCGGTTTCGTGACGCTGACGCTCCATGGCCTGCTCCGAGCGCTGCGCCTGCTCGGAAACCTGCGCCACCAGCCCAGTCAGCTGCGAGGTCATTTCGGTGATCTGCCGTACCAGACCGTGGATCTTGTCGACAAAACGGTTGAACGAGCCGGCCAGTTGGCCGAGTTCGTCCTGGCTGGTGATCGCCAGGCGGCGAGTCAGGTCGCCCTCGCCCGCCGCGATGTCATCGAGGTTGTCTTTCATCAGATTCAGCGGACGCAGGATGGCATTGGCCAGCAACATGCCCACCACCGCAATCACCAGCAATACCACCACAGCGATACCCACGATGCTCAGGACCACGCCTTGCAGGCGTTCGTGAACCTTGGCCTCCACCAGTGCTACCTGGGCTTCGATGCCGTCCAGGTTGACCGAGCTGCCGACAGCCATGTCCCACTTGGGCAGGTATTCGGTGTAACCGAGCTTAGGCACCAGTTCCTTGCTGTTGGGCAGTGGGGAGCTGTATTCCAGATAGTGGGTCCCGTCCTTGGCGACTTTCACCAGGTCACGGTTGACATAGACACCGTTGGGATCGCGGTTGTCCTTGAAGTTTTTGCCCACACCGTCGGGGCTGTTGGCCTTGAACAGACGAACAGTCTCGGAGTCGTAACCGAAGAAGTAGCCGTCCTTGCCGTAGGCGACGTTCGACAGCAGCTTGATCGCCTCGGCCCGCGCGGCGTTGTCCCCGGGCGCCGACGCATCGTATATCGGCTTGATGGCCGTCAGCCCCACCGCTACGTAATTCTGCAGCGTGGCCTTGGCGTCGCTGAGCAAGCGTTCACGGGTTTGCTGGACCTCTTTGCCGGCCTGTTCCTTCAGAATAAAGGCCGTGGTCAGGCTGATGATAACGGCGGATAGCAATACAGGCAGTATTGCCAAGGACAAAACTTTAGCCTTCAGGCTCAGGCGCATACTGGTCACTCTTGTCGGTTTTATGGCGTGGTTAACTGTGTTAACGGCACGACGTGGGAAAACTGTAGGACAAGGTGAGGAAGCTATCGCGAGCCGCTAGCGGACCGGTTTGCTGAATCTGAAGGCCAATCGCGAGCAGGCTCGCTCCCACAATGGATCGGGGTGTTCACAAATGTTGTGTCCACAGCGGACCAATGTGGGAGCGAGCCTGCTCGCGATGAAGGTGACAGGGTCTTGAGTTACAACACCATCGCCGCCACCCAGCCAAACACCAGCAGCGGCAGGTTGTAATGGATGAAGGTCGGGACCACGGTGTCCCAGATGTGGTGGTGCTGGCCATCGATGTTCAGGCCGGAGGTCGGGCCCAGGGTCGAGTCCGAAGCGGGCGAACCCGCATCACCCAAGGCTCCGGCGGTGCCGACGATGCAAACGATCGCCAGCGGGCTGAAACCCAATTGCAGGCACAGCGGCACGAATATCGTCGCCAGGATCGGTACCGTGGAGAACGACGAGCCGATGCCCATGGTCACCAGCAACCCCACCAGCAACATCAACAGGGCGCCGATGCCTTTGTTATGTCCGATCCAGGCCGCCGAGGTTTCCACCAGGCTCTGGACTTCACCCGTCGCCTTCATCACTTCGGCAAAGCCCGAGGCGGCGATCATGATGAAACCTATCATCGCCATCATCTTCATGCCTTCGGTGAACAGGTCGTCGGTTTCGCGCCAGCGCACCACCCCCGATACCGAGAAAATCAGGAACCCGGCCAGGGCACCGATGATCATCGAATCCAGCAGTAGCTGAATGACGAACGCCGCCGCGATCGCCAGCCCCGCCACCAGCAGGCTCAACGGGTTGTAGCGTGTGGTGACCTGCTCAGCCCTGGCAATTGTTTTCAGGTCGTACACGCGCTTTTTGCGATACGTGAAAAACGCCATGGCCAAGCCAAACACCATGCCCAGTGCCGGAATGCCCATGGCGTGGGTGATGTTGATGCCACTGACGTCCACGCCGCTGCGGGCGACGTTGGCCAGCAGGATCTCGTTGAGGAAAATGTTGCCAAAGCCCACCGGCAGGAACATGTAGGGCGTTATCAGGCCGAAGGTCATGACGCAAGCAATCAACCGGCGGTCCAACTGCAGCTTGGTCAGCACATAAAGAAGCGGCGGCACCAACAGCGGGATAAAAGCGATATGGATCGGCAGAATATTCTGCGAGGCGACCGCTACCGTTCCCAGCAAACCGATCAGGACCCATTTGACCGCCGAACCTGCGGCGACATCCTGGCGATCCACCATGGCCAGGGCTTTGTCGGCCAACGCGTGCGCCATGCCGGACTTGGCAATCGCTACGGCGAAAGCACCCAGCAAAGCGTAGGACAACGCCACCGTTGCCCCGCCCCCGAGGCCGGCATTGAACGCCTTGAGCGTGGCGTCGATGCCCAGGCCACCCGTCAGGCCGCCCACCAGAGCGCCGATAATCAGCGCGATCACCACATGCACGCGGGACAGACTGAGCACCAGCATCACGCCAACCGCGGCAATTACTGCATTTATCATCATTACCTCAAAGCACAGCGATGGAGAGCCACCGGACAAAAAGGTCGCGACTTTGCAGGAAGCGGCGAGAAGCTGCAAGGGGCATGCGGCGGGTTTAACATCCGCAGCCGATCCACCTGTGGGAGCGGGGTACACCGATATCTTGAGTCCAACCCCAAACCAATGTGGGAGCGAGCCTGCTCGCGATGGCGATCTGTCAGCCGGTATTGATGTGACTGAATCGGCGCTATCGCGAGCAGGCTCGCTCCCACAAGGGGCCGAGGACAAATGAGGGATCAGCGTCTGGGCAGTTCGATCGTGACCTTCAGCCCGCCCCATTCGCTGTCGCCCAGCGCCAGCGTCCCGCCCCAGGTGTCGACAATGTCCCGTACGATGCCCAGCCCCAACCCGTGCCCATCGGTCTGCTCATCGAGCCGCGTGCCGCGACTGAAGACCTGATCGCGGCGGTCTGCGGGAATGCCTGGCCCATCGTCTTCCACCACCAGACTGAACCCCTCGGCTGTCTCGCTCACGGTCAGGCGCACTTGCGCGTCGGCCCATTTGCAGGCGTTGTCCAGCAGGTTGCCCAGCAGCTCCAGCAGGTCTTCACGATCCCAGGGCAGGTGCAGGCCGGGCGGTGCGACATAAGCCAAGTGCAAGTGCTCACCATGGATCATGTTCAGCGTGGCCAGCAGCGCCGGCAGTTCCGCGTCGCAGTCAAGATGGGCACCGGGCAAAGCGTCGCCGGACAGCCGGGCGCGGTTGAGTTCGCGGTTCAGGCGCTGGCGGACCTGCTCCAGTTGTTCGAGCAACAGCTTGCGCAGCTCGGGGTAAGGGTCGAGTTTTTCATTTGCAGCCAGGCTTTGCAGCACCGCCAGCGGGGTTTTCAGGGCATGTCCCAGGTTGCCCAGGGCGTTGCGTGAACGTTTGAGGCTGTCTTCGGTATGGGCCAACAGATGGTTGATCTGCGCCACCAGCGGTTCCAGTTCCCGGGGCACCTGTTCGTCAAGTTGCGAACGCTGCCCGCGCTGCAACTGGGCGATCTGCTCCCGGGCTTTGTCGAGCGGGCGCAAGGCGCGGTGCACCGTGATGCGCTGCAACAACAGAATCAGCAGCAACCCTGCCAAGCCAAGTCCCAGGCCGATCTGCTGCATGCGCAGGAAGCTGTCCCGCACGGGCGTGTAGTCCTGGGCCACGCTGATGGAAATCGCCTGGCCCAGACGCCGATAGTCGGTACGCAGTACCAGCAGCTTCTGACCTTCAGGCCCCAATTGCAGGTTGCTGTGCAGCCCCGGATGGTCGAGACGGGGCAACTCCTGGTCCCACAGGGAGCGGGAGCGCCAATGCTCATCGGCAAAATCAATGCGGAAATAATGCCCGGAAAACGGTCGCAGATAGGCCGGCGACAAGCGTCGCTCATCCAGCTGCAGGCCTTGCGGACCACGCACCAGGGCGACCAGCAGGTTCTCGCTGTCGTTGCGCAGCCCCGCCTCCAGATACCGCTGCAAACCCAGCTCGAACAGCCACAGACTGGTCTGCGCCAGAACCAGACCGACCACCACCATTACACCGATCAGGCCAAGGCTCAGGCGCCGCTGGATCGATCTCACTGCGCCTGCCCGCCGAACAGGTAACCCTGGCCGCGACGGGTTTCGATCACGCTGCGGCCCAGCTTGCGCCGCAAGTGATTGACATGGACTTCCAGCACATTGGAATCGCGCTCGGTTTCACCGTCATACAGGTGTTCGGCGAGATGGCTCTTGGAAAGGATCTGCTCGGGATGAAGCATGAAGTAGCGCAGCAGGCGAAACTCGGCCGCGGTCAGTTGGATCTCCACGCCGTCGCGGCTCACACACTGGCGTCCCTCATCCAGATGCAGCCCGGCCGCCTGGAGCGTCGGCTGGTTGGCCTGACCATGGGAGCGGCGCAGCAGCGCCTGGATCCGCAGGTGCAGCTCTTCGGGATGAAAGGGTTTGGTCAGGTAATCGTCGGCCCCGGCCTTGAGGCCTTCGATGCGTTCGGCCCAGGAACCGCGGGCGGTCAGGATCAGCACAGGCGTGCTCAGGCCACCCGCGCGCCATTGAGCCAACACTTCAAGCCCTGGCACACCGGGCAATCCGAGATCGAGGATGATCAGGTCATAAGGCTCACTGCTGCCCTGATAAACCGCGTCGCGACCATCAGCGAGCCAATCGACGGCGTAACCCTGTCGCGTCAGCCCGGCCATCACTTCGTCGGCCAGGGGAACATGATCTTCCACCAGAAGCAGGCGCATCAGTCTTCCTCATCTTTGAGTAAACGGCCGGTCGCGGCCTCCAGGTCCAGTTCGCGCACAACGCCGTCGGTAGCCAGCAGTTCGACCTCGTAAATATAGACGCCATGTTTTTCTTCCAGCTCGGCCTCCAGCAGCTTGGCGCCAGGGTGGCGATCCAGCGCCTGTTGCAGCAGATGTTCCAGAGGCAGGATCACGCCCTGCTGCCGTAATTGCAGGGCCTCATCCTGGTCCAGGTCCCGGGCAACCGCCAGTGAACAAAATACCAACAGCGCCAGCGCCCAACGGCTGCGGGGGCGTAAATTAAGCTTCATTACAGATCCTGATGATTCTTGAGCACCTTGCCGTCAACCGCGTCCAATTCAAGTTCCCAGTCAACGCCCTGGGCATCGCGAAGGTCCACCTGATAGATGTACTTGCCGTACTCTTGTTCCAGCTCGGTATCGGTCAAGGTGGCGCCAGGGTGTTCGGACAAGACAGTGGCGTTGAGTTTTTCAACGGACAGAATGGTACCAGCGTCCTGCAGCTTTTGGGCTTCGTCAGCCGTGAGGTCTCGTGCGCTGGCCAGGCCACTGATGGCCATCAAGATCGCAATGGAAAAGGCAGTCAGGCGGTTCATGGATTATCTCCTTTTTTGTAATCTTCACCGGGAACTGTATCGGGACGAACTTAACTGAAACTGAATTGCCATCATTGAACACAGATCATTGGGGAGCGAGCCTGCTCGCGATAACGGTCTGTCAGTTAACATTGTTGACACTGACGTACCGCCATCGCGAGCAGGCTCGCTCCCACAGGGGATGATGTCGTTAAATTATCCGCTGCACCCTTCGAGACCGATATGACCGCCATCCACATCAAGTTCCCTGCCCTGACCCTCAAGGCCGGCCCGCGTGCTCTGGCACGCATTCGCCAGGCTGGCCTGAACGCTGCCGATGTCGGCATTCTGCCGGGTGCCGCCGGTGGCCCCAAGGCCTTGGGCATTCAGGGGCTGGACCTGGCGCTGTTCGGCGAGTGGCTGCCCGCCGCGCCCCGGGAGCGCTCGCTGATCGGTGCCTCGGTGGGTTCCTGGCGCTTCGCCAGCGCCTGCTTGCCGGATGCCGCCGAGGGGATCCGGCGCCTGGGCACCCTGTACAACGAGCAAAGTTTTGCCAAAGGCGTGACCATGGCCGGGGTCAGCCAGAGTTCCCAACGCATGCTCGATGATCTGCTTCAGGGTCGCGACACGTCGATCCTCGACAACCTGCATTACCGGCTCAACATCATGGTGGTCAAAAGTCACGGCTGGCTGGCCCAGGATCATCGCGGGCGGCTCGGCCTGGGATTGTCGTCGGTGATCGCCGACAACCTGCGAGGCCGAGCGCGCCTGTCGCGGCATTTCGAACGGCTGATCGTCCACGACCCACGCCGGGCGCCGCCGTTGCACCCGTTGAACGACTTTCCGTCACGCTTCGTCCCGCTGGAGGCCGGGAATCTGCGCCAGGCGCTGCTGGCATCCGGCTCGATTCCGATGGTGATGGAAGGCGTGCGTGACCTACCGGGCGCCGGTGCTGGCACCTACCGCGACGGCGGCCTGTTGGACTACCACTTGGACCTGCCCTACAGCGGCGAGGACATCGTGTTGTATCCGCACTTCACCGACCGGGTCATTCCTGGCTGGTTCGACAAGGGCCTGCCATGGCGCCGGGGGAACGTCGAGCGTCTGCAGAACGTGCTGTTGCTGGCGCCGTCCCGTGAATACCTGGCGCGCCTGCCCTTCGGCAAACTGCCAGACCGGAACGACTTCAAGCGTTTCATGGGCGATGACACGAGCCGCCGCAAATACTGGCGCACGGCGATGGACGAAAGCCGCCGGCTCGGTGACGAGTTTCTTGAGCTGGCGGCCAACGGGGGGCTGGGCGAGCGTTTGCTGACCCTTTAGTCAGCACGGTCGCGCAACGCCGGAACCAAACTGATAAACTCCGCCGCCTGCCTCGCGACCGCTACCTTTAAAGAGCCTGAACCTGTGGAAATCTTCAAAGAATTTACTTTCGAATCCGCCCACCGCCTGCCCCACGTGCCGGACGGTCACAAGTGCGGCCGCCTGCACGGTCACTCGTTCAAAGTGGCCATACACCTGAGCGGTGACATCGACTCGCACACCGGCTGGATTCGGGACTTCTCGGAGATCAAGGCGATCTTCAAGCCGCTCTACGAGCGCCTGGACCACAACTACCTCAACGACATCCCTGGCCTGGAGAACCCCACCAGCGAAGTCCTGGCCAAGTGGATCTGGAACGAGTTGAAGCCATTGCTGCCGGAACTGTGCGCCATTCGCATCCATGAGACCTGCACCAGCGGTTGCATCTACCGCGGCGAGTAACCACTTTCCTTGTGGCAAGGGAGCTTCCTGTGGCGAGGGAGCTTGCTCCCGCTGGGTTGCGCAGCAGCCCCAAAAGCAGCGACTCTATTCAACCTGATACACCGCAACTTCTGGCTTGAGGACCGCTTCGCGGCCCAGCGGGAGCAAGCTCCCTCGCCACAATCGGTTTTTTCCCATGTGAATCGGGTCTATGCTCTATCCCTGAGCCATTTCCAGTGAAGCTCCCATCATGACCAACTGGCCCCTGGACCACGAATACCACTTCAACGGGCACCGCATCCGTTACGCCGTCCACGGCGACGGCCCGTCGCTGGTGTTTGTCCACGGCACACCCTTCTCTTCCTACGTGTGGCACCGAATCGCCCCGCTGTTCTTCGCCACTCACAAGGTGCATTACTTTGACCTGCTGGGTTACGGCCAATCCGCACAGCCGGACGCAGATGTTTCCCTCGGTGTGCAAAACCAGTTGCTCGCACAGTTGCTGGAACACTGGGGCCTGGATCGCCCGGACGTGGTGGCCCACGATTTTGGCGGCGCAACCGCCCTGCGCACGCACCTGCTCAACGGCAAGCACTACCGCAGCCTGACCCTGATCGATCCGGTGGCGCTGTCGCCCTGGGGCTCACCTTTTGTCCAGCATGTGCGCCAGTATGAAGCGGCGTTCAGCGGCCTGCCCGATTACATTCAGCGGGCCATCGTGCCGACGTATATTCGGGGGGCGATCAAACGGCAGATCCCGGATGAAGAACTGGCGCCGTACGTGCAGCCCTGGCTGGGCGAGACCGGCCAGGCCGCGCTCTATCGGCAGATCGCGCAGATGGACGAGCGCTATACCCGCGAGGTCGAGCCGTTGTATGCAACCGTGCGCTGCCCGACGCAAATTCTCTGGGGCGAGGATGATCAGTGGATTCCCATCGAGCGCGGCCGGGCGCTACAAAAACTGATCCCCGGCGCGCAGTTCCATCCTGTCCCGAACGCAGGGCATCTGGTCCAGGAAGACGCGCCGGAGGCTATCGTTGCGACGCTGTTGCGGTTTTTATCGTCGCCTACCCCGACCTGAAGAACGCTACTTTCCCCTGTGGGAGCGAGCCTGCTCGCGATAGCGGTAGGCGCCTTGACACCGGTGGGGCTGACTTGACGCTATCGCGAGCAGGCTCGCTCCCAC
>NZ_JABWQV010000205.1 GCF_014268615.1 Pseudomonas tehranensis
TTCGCGAGCAAGCCCGCTCCCACAGTGGGGAAGGTTTGTTAGATCCCCTGAGGCATCTCTTCACCGCCCAGGGCCTCGACCAGCGCCGGCAGGAACTCGCCAAACGTCAACATCATCAGCGTGAAGCTGGCGTCCAGTTGGCCGAGGGCCTCGTCGCCGCCGTCCTGTTCCGCCTGGTCTTGCAACAAGTCTTCGAACTTCAGGCGCTTGACCACCATTTTGTCGTCGAGCACGAAAGACAACTTGTCCTGCCAGGCCAGCGACAGTTGAGTCACTACCTTGCCAGTGTTCAAGTGCAGCTGGATTTCGTCGCTGGTCAGGTCCTGGCGCTTGCAGCGCACGATGCCGCCATCTTCGTGGGTGTCGCGCAGCTCGCATTCATCCAGCACGAAGAAATCGTCGGCGGCTTTCTGAGTCTTGACCCAGTCGGTCATGATGGCGGTGGGGGCCGTCTTCACTGTCAGTGGCCGCACCGGCAGCGAGCCGAGGACTTCACGCAGGGTAGAGAGCAGGTCTTCGGCGCGTTTCGGGCTGGCGGAGTTGACCAGGATCAGACCCTGTTTCGGTGCGATGGCAGCGAAGGTGGACGAGCGACGAATGAACGCGCGAGGCAGAAACGCCTGGATGATTTCATCCTTGAGCTGGTCCCGTTCCTTTTTATAGACCTTGCGCATTTGCTCGGCTTCGATCTCTTCGACCTTTTCTTTCAGGGCATCGCGTACGACGCTGCCTGGCAGGATGCGTTCTTCCTTGCGCGCGGCGATCAGCAGGAAATCCTGGCTGATGTGCACCAGAGGCGCGTCTTCGCCTTTGCCGAACGGCGCGACGAAACCGTAAGTGGTCAACTCCTGGCTTGCACATGGACGCGCCAGTTTACTGGCCAGTGCAGTTTCCAACGCCTCGGCATCAAAAGGCAGATCTTGGGTCAGGCGATAGATAAGCAGGTTTTTGAACCACATGGGGTGAGTCTCTCCTTTATACAAAGGGGGGCATTATTCTCTTCGCGGGGCCATAGGCCAACCCTTCGCTAAGCCTTTGGAAGGCCTGAAAAAATTAAAGTAAAAAGTGCTTGCCAGCTTTGAGGACGCTCCGTAGAATGCGCGCCACACCGAAAGCGAAGGGTGATTAGCTCAGCTGGGAGAGCGTCTGCCTTACAAGCAGAATGTCGGCGGTTCGATCCCGTCATCACCCACCATTCGCTCCAAGTGTTACGCGCAGCGGTAGTTCAGTCGGTTAGAATACCGGCCTGTCACGCCGGGGGTCGCGGGTTCGAGTCCCGTCCGCTGCGCCATATTCGGTAATCTGGAACACTGAACGCCAGATCACCACAGAAAGCCCGCTAACGCGGGCTTTTTGCTGTTTGCAGTTCCTGCTGTGCGCGTTAATCACATTTTTTTTGCTGAATAGTTAATTAAATCAGCACGTTACGAAAATTTGTGAGAGAATGCGCCCCGCATCGAAAGTGAAGGGTGATTAGCTCAGCTGGGAGAGCGTCTGCCTTACAAGCAGAATGTCGGCGGTTCGATCCCGTCATCACCCACCAAGCTTTCAACGCTACGCGCAGCGGTAGTTCAGTCGGTTAGAATACCGGCCTGTCACGCCGGGGGTCGCGGGTTCGAGTCCCGTCCGCTGCGCCATCTTCGGCAACCTGGAACACTGAACGCCAGGTTGCCATTAAAAAGCCCGCTCATTGAGCGGGCTTTTTGCTGTCTGGTGTTTACCGGTTAGCTACTGTTCAGCATTACGACGATGACGGTAATCGCTGACCTCCTCGTACACGGCTTTGCGCAAACGGTTGATGCCGCCGATGGGGCGATGGGCCTCAATGCCGAACCAGGGGTTGAAGGACTGGTTGTCGCAGGCCAGGTTCAGCTTGGGCGTATCGAAATCCTGGGCCGGCACGGTGATGCGCGCCACCGTCTCGAACGGTGCGTCACTTTCTCGCCATTCAATACTGGTGTCTTCGATCGGCATGTATTTGCTCGGGTCCTGGCGCTGGATCTGCAGGACAAAACACGCCGGTATCCGGTCTGTGGATAACTGTTGCGTCAGTGCGCTTCGCAAGAAATTCGGCAGTGCCTGGTTTTGTGCAGGCAGGGTGTAGCTCGGGCAGCTATCCGGGTCGGGCGCTACGCGAAATTTCGCGTTGGCCTCGCCAAACTTATAGGGCGATACCGAAAAATACGTGGTCTGGGTGGGGCTGTCTGGGGCTGGTGAAAGTGTTTCCAGAGCGATGAACAGGTGACGGATTTGCCAGCTGCGCGGATCCAGGCTTGGGAAGAACGCCATCGCTTTTTTTCCATCGGCCTGGGCGGCCACATTCTGACGATATTCGGCGACATCGCTGACGAAGAAGTTCGGATGATTGAACATCACAAAATCCTGTTCACCTTGTGACTGGCGGTCCCTCAGCAGTTGGTTGCCCGGCACGTCCAGCAGCTTGATCGCCATTCCTCGCGCATCGCGCAGGCTGTCGAACTGCGGGTAGGCGTTGCCGTTGGACAAGCGCATCGTCGCTTGCCAGACCTTCCCTGGTTCGGCAAATACACCCTGACGCAACGGTGTTGGCAGATCGTCCGGCACCTGCACTTGCGCCATGACGCAACCGTGGGCCTTGGCATGGGCATCGCGCAGGTAGCGCGTGCCTTCGCGGTGCTGATCGACGATACGGATGGCGGTCTGGATGATGTCCTGGGTCATGGCCGCTTCGCCGGGTGGAATCTGCTCTTTATCCGAGACCGGTCCGCTGTGTTGCCAGGCGAACCAGGCCGTGGCCAGCGCCCAACCGAGTAGACCGATGCCCAGCAACCACAGGAGCGTCTTGCCCAAAAAGGCGCCGAGGCGCAGCCAGAGCGTAATCAGCATGGGTCAATCCTTTTGCCTGAGGGGTTCATCATCACAGTTGCGACTCCAGCGGCCCGCCCAGTACCTTGAGGTACTCCAGCAACGCCCAGCGTTCCTGTGGCTGCAGCAGCCGACCAATCACGCCATTGCCCCGCTCACCGGCGCGAAACTCATGGCCACTGTTGTGGTTGCCGGTGATCCGGGTGTCGAACAAAAAGCCATTGGTGAAGGCTTCGGTGCGATAGCCCAGGTGCCGTGGGTCGTATTCGAAGCTGCCTTTGTAGAAGGTGATTGCCCGCTCGTCCTGAGGAGACAGCAACTGATAGATCGTCGGCACCGAGCCGTTATGCAGGAAGGGCGGCGTGGCCCAGACGCCAGCCAGGGGCCGGGCTTTGTAGGCGCGCAGCTCGCGTACGCCGATGGGCAGGCCAAAACCATCCAGCGCCGGGCGCTCCAGCGGTGTGACGCCTGCGTCACGGTAAGCCCGTTCTTCCACGAACGCGGTCACGTAGGCCAGGCCTTTAGCGACTGAAACCTGGCTCAAATCCAGCGGCGTCGTCGGGGTCGGATGCAGTTGCACGTCCAGCTTTGCCAGTTCGGCCGGATCCCATTGCAGGCTGGTCAGGTCGAAGCGGTGGTCGGCAATGTTGTTGGCGGTGCCTGGGTCGGTGCCGATCACCTTCACCGGCAACATCTTCAGCTGCTGGACGGGCCTGTCAGGACCTTGAACCACTTTAGGCACGTGGCAGCCGGCACAGTTTTCGGCGAACAGCGCCCGGCCCTGTGCGGCCAACGGCCTATCGATAGGCCCAAGCAGCTCCTGAGGCCACTGCGGGGCCTTGAGCAACTGCAGAGTTTCTTCAATCTTGTGCAGATCGCGAACGCGTACGCTGGAGGGGTATCGCGCATCACCTTGCAATGGTTTGCCCTGGGCGTCGAAGAAATTCAAGGTGGCGCCGACTCCCAACGCTTCGCCGACGTTGCGGGCCATCGGCTGCTGGGCCGAACCGTTCCACTGCACCCAGTCGAATGTCCAAATGTCCCACAACTGTGGGTAATCCACAGGTGCGTTGGCGAGGCGGTAATTCTCGGCCGAGATAGCATCGCCGAAGCTGGCATTGGCAATACGCCCAAAGGCATCTGTACGGCCAGGCCCTTCTTCAGTGGGGTAGAGGCCGCGGTGAGTGTCGTTCCAGGCCACGCGCAAGAAGGTGTCCAGGGAGGCTTTGAATGATTGGCGCAGTTGTTCATGGCGGGCGTCGTAGTCCTGCCCCAGGACTTGGCGGGCAAAGCGTTCGAATTTCCAGGGGTTGTAGTAGGTCGAGGCCAGACTGGCGACCAAGGCCTGTCCGAAACTGCCACCGCGTAATGTGGGAACGCTGGAAGGCAGGACGTGCTGGGCCGAACCACCATCGATCCGTATCGCCTGGCCCTTGAAGTGCAACTCACCGGTATGACAGGCGGCGCAGGTGATATCCAGGAACTGGTCGGCGCTGCCCGGATTCTGGTGGCGGGTGAAACCTACGGGCAGATTGCCAGGATTGTCCGCCGAGGGTTTCTGCGCCGGGTCCACCAGAAAGCCGAATCGGGCCAGGTATTCAGGCGAAGCGAAGCGCTGTTGCGAGAACGGCAATTCGAGGGCGGTGAACCAGTCGTAGCGCAGGCCTTTGACTTGAGTACCCTGGGGCGTGAAATAGTACGTCTGGCGTTCGGCGGCGCTCCATTGATCCAGATAATGCACCTGTTCGACCGGGGTATAGGCCGGCAGGCGAGGGTTGGCCACGTAATAAAGCACCACGGCCACGGCGACGACGAGCAGCGCGAGGAGCAACAAGAGAAGGCGAGATAGCAGGCGCACGGTAACGTCCTTGTTTTTTTGATATGCCCTTATGCCTCAGTGCCGCGTGGCCGGCAAGTGGCCATTACCGGCGGCGTTACGGGGAGTGGCCATTTGTCCCTGTAGGTAATAGATGACAGATGCTTCATCCGCCCTGGATTAAAAAGCGTTTGTGGTCGTGAACTTATCAGTGCTTTGCTGCTCACATGCCGGTAGCCATTGGTCGTGGCCGCCTGATAAGCTCGCGGCTTTACTCGATTGCCCTTATGGCGCATGAACAAGGAAATAGCATGAAACAGCATCGGTTGGCGGCGGCGGTGGCCCTGGTTGGCCTGGTACTCGCGGGTTGCGACTCGCAGACCAGCGTAGAGCTGAAAACCCCGGCGCAGAAAGCTTCCTACGGTATTGGCCTGAACATGGGCAAAAGCCTGGCTCAGGAAGGTATGGATGACCTGGACTCCAAAGCAGTCGCCCAGGGCATCGAAGATGCCGTCGGCAAGAAAGAACAGAAGCTGAAAGACGAAGAACTGGTCGAAGCCTTTGCCGCACTGCAAAAACGTGCCGAAGAGCGCATGGCCAAAATGAGTGAAGAGTCGGCAGCCGCCGGCAAGAAATTCCTCGAGGAAAACGGCAAGAAGGAAGGTGTTACCACCACCGCTTCCGGCCTGCAGTACGAAGTGGTCAAGAAAGCCGACGGCCCTCAGCCTAAGCCGACTGATGTCGTGACTGTTCACTACACCGGTAAGTTGACCGACGGTAAGGTGTTCGACAGCTCTGTCGAGCGTGGCAGCCCGATTGATCTGCCGGTTAGCGGTGTGATCCCGGGTTGGGTCGAAGGCCTGCAACTGATGCATGTCGGCGAGAAGTACAAGCTGTACATCCCGAGCGACCTGGCCTACGGCGCCCAAAGCCCGAGCCCGGCCATCCCCGCCAACTCGGTTCTGGTATTTGACCTGGAACTGCTGGCGATCAAGGATCCGGCAAAAGAAGAAGCAGCCAAGTAACTGCGGCTGTTGTAACGACAACGCCTCGCTTTTGCGGGGCGTTGTCGCATCCGGGCTTTGGTAAACAGCAAAAAACCGAACGCTCGGCGCGGGTTATAGTCATAGGCAATACAGACGCTGTGCTAGACCCAGTCGGGCCGTCAAGTCAATGAAATATTGGGTTTTTTTATGTGAGTAAAAAACGCCCGATTTGACTGGGAGCCTTATTTAACGGGGGCTTCAGCGCGCAAATGCAGCTCTGTTCACAAGGTTATCCACAATTTGTGTGGATAACATTTCAGTGGGAGAAAACATGAAGGCTCCGTGGAATTTTGCACGTTTTCTGCCCTTGGCAGGACGACTGCTGGCCCGCGGTCGATTGCCGACGTTGTTGTTTGCCGTCGCCAGCAAAGGCGCGCGGGAAGGCGGTCGGTTAGGCAAGCTAAAGGAGGATCTGCGTTTGCTGCAGGCCCTGTGCCTGGCCTACTGGCGTGGCGAGTATCGGGCCGTCAGCGCCAAATCGCTGCTTTCTATCGTCGCCGGACTGATGTACTTCCTCAGCCCCCTGGACGCGATTCCGGATTTTCTGCCCATGTTCGGCATGTTTGACGATATCGCCGTGCTGGCTTGGATCATGAAAACCCTCGACGGTGAACTCGAAGCCTTCCGCGCCTGGCGCTATCGGCAATCCCCCGAAAAGCTCGCTCAAGTCGAGCGGCTTCCCGACACCCCGGAGCAGCTCCAGCTCCAAGGCCAGAAAAAGCACTGATCCGGTTCTGTTTGCCTTCTGAGATTGATCGCCCCGCGACCTTAGCCGCTATTAGGATTACACTTCCAAGGAAAAAGCTGACTCGCTAAGTGTTGTTGTCCTACGGGGTAGACATGGATATTCAAATAATCACACGCGACGGAGAGCCCGAATACGCGGTTTTACCGTGGGAGCAGTACCAGTCGCTATTGAAGGCAGCCGGCATCAATCAAGCACCGCCGCAGGACGCCACAGTCCGTGATGCGGCGGCACCCGGTCAGGTTCTTCCAGGTCTGGATCAACTCCGCAGTTTGCGCGAAGGGAAGGGCATCGCCATTGAGGCGTTGGCCCGCACAGTAGGTATAAGCCCGTCTTATCTGGCCATGATCGAAAGTGGCGAGCGTCAGCCCGATGCCGCGATTCGGCGCAGTCTGGCCTGGGAGTTGACGGTGCCGGGGTGGAGGGATCAATTGTGAGCGTTCGTATCAGTCGGCAGCATTGGGATGGGTTGTTGGGTGAGTTGGATCAGGCGCGCCGCCAGCGCCATTTGTTGACGTATCGGGCCTTGCTGGAGCGCTTGCAGCTTCCCAGTCCGGCCATGCAGACCTTGACTGCGGCCCTTGAACACTTGGCGGCGCTGGATGCCCGGGCTGAACAGCCGCTGCGAAGTTCGCTGGTCATCAGCCAGGGGGCCAGCCGGTTGCCGCGTACCGGCTTCTTCGAGTGCGTTGAACGTCTCGGGCGCTTTTCCGGGCCTTCCGATGGCGTGGCCGCCGCTTCCTGGCACGCCTCGGAAGTGGTCCGGGTATTCGAATACGAGTACCCCGAATCAGCGGAGGCCTGAATGCTCTGGCGTATCAAGGCGCGGGCCGGCTACTGGCTGGCGCGGCGGTTGTTTCATTGGTCCTGGTTCGTTCGCCAGCCCCGTGGCTGGTCTTGGCTCGAGGGGCAGTTCTCGCGCATGGCAAATCTGGGCGATGTCGGTGCGCAAAGTTTCTACGGGCATATTCTGACGTTCCGCGGCCAGGGCCTGGGTGCCCGGGAGGAAGGGGTTCGCCTGCTGCGACTGGCGGCACTGGCCGGTGACGGCAAAGCGGCCTACCAGGTGGGGGTGATCAGCCTCGCCGGAACTGCCAGCAAAGTACCGGATCCGGTTGAAGCCGCACGTTGGTGGACCTTGGCGGCGAAGGCCGGGCATCCGTTGGCCGAGATCAAGCTCAAAACGCTCGAGGACCATCAGCCGTAACGTTATCCACAGATCCTGTGAAGAACTGCCTTTCCTCCCTAGTCAGTTGATTGTTTTTCGTGCTGGGCGAATTTAACGAATCGCCCTACATCCATCGCCTCCTTCCCTGACTTATTTCCCTAGCCATCCCCGGCACAGTCTCGCGCTTCCTGAGTGCTGCGAGACGTCTGCCCATGTTCGACCGTTTTTTCCTGCCGGCCCTTGATCGAGCCATGCCCTGATGGATCAGGTGAGCCGTATCGAGCAGGAACTCGATAGTTTCAAAGACACCCTTTCGCTTTATCGCGAGCAACTCGAGCACTGGTACAGCCTGGCTGCGGACCGGGCCAGCCAGGCGGCAGACCTGCCCTCGCTGATGGGCATGGAGCGAGTGATTCGTTTCGCTGATAGCCCCACCGTCGTCAGCACGGGCGACGATGACTTCCTCTCCACTGTCGTCCAGTGCCCTCTGGGTGGGGTGATGACGATCGAGAGCAAGTTCGAGTCGGTGTATGACATTCCCCTGGGCGACATCGTGGTGGATGTGGTCGCAGTGGACAGCGGCGAGGTCACGCCCGTCACCCTGAATGCCCAGGGCCTGGGGACCTTCAAGGGCGAGGCGGGCAAGTCCTATCGAGTGCATGTCCAGGACAAGGTGTCGCCGAAACACATCGCGAAGCTGTTTTCTTCCTACGATGGGCTGAGCAACGATCTGACACAGTGGTTGCGCGGCGAGTGGCAGGGTTTCAAGCCGCAGTGGGCGCAGCAATCCTCGGCAACTTCGGCGGCCGCGGTGGGCAATGGCCTGCTCGCGGGCAGTTGGGCGGCGATTGAGGGCGTATGGGACAGCATCAGTCTGCTGTCGGACATCCTCAAGAACCCCGGCGAGTTTGTTGATCGATTGGGCGACAGCGCTAATCAGTTGAAAAAACTGGCGCTGGAAACGCCCGCGGTGATGGCCAGGCTGCAACTGCTGGCCAGTGACGAAGCGGCCCTGTGTCTGTTGGTGCGCACCGCCAGCCTCTGGCTGGAGATGCTGCCTCCCAGCGAGGTTGCCGGCGAAGCGGCCGAAGCGCTCTCGACCGTGGTGGTGCAGCTAGTGATCGACCTGCTGATCGGCGTTGTCCTGACCTTTGTCGGGGCGGGCACCGGTATCGCCTATCTGTCGATGCGCTTGGCCAACCACGGTGCACGCTTGCTGAGCGCCGTGCAGCGTTTCATCAGTGCGATCTCTGCGTTGCTCAACGGCTTCATGACTTATGTGGACCGTTACAAAACCGTGGCGGCACGCGGTATTGCGGCTGGAGTGAAAAAGGGCCGGATGCAACTGCGCTGGGACGCGCAGCGCAATACCACATTGAAAAAGGACGAACCCCACGACGACGTCCCGGCCCAATCGAAAAACCCCAACGGCGACAGTGCCGACACCGCAGCCCTGACCCAAACCAGC
>NZ_JABWQV010000206.1 GCF_014268615.1 Pseudomonas tehranensis
CCAGCGGGAGCAAGCTCCCTCGCCACGGGGGGACGCATTCCACAGGGGGATGCATTTATTTTTTCACCAACGCCGAACATGCCGCTTTGTACGCTTCATGCTGATATTTGTTCAGCGTCGCTGGCAAGGCGAAGTCGTGTTTCTTGTGCTGCGCATTGATGGTCTGCGGTGACAGCAGTGTCACCGCGCAGCCCTCGAGCAACTGGAAAACCCCCTCGATCTTGAACGTGGTCGGCCCGCCGGCGAACTCGCCTTTCTTGCTGCGCTTCTTGATGGCGATGTGCTCGATACCGTTATCCACTACGAACGCCCGCACCTGAGCGGCGAAGGCCTTGACGTTGGCGGCTTCGTCATCGTCGTCCAGGGCGATTTTCTTGGTGTTCAGCGCGATGTGGGTTAGCGCCTGCTGATCCAACGAGGCAACGGCGATGATCGCTTCGCTGCCTTTGATTTCGATGCCGCAGATTTTCATGTGAATCTCTTTGCTCGGTGGTGACGTGCAGCTTACAGCTCCACGTTACTCCTGCCCAATCGACTCCAAAAACTCCGACCGGTCATCACTCACCTGGGCCATGCAGTCGTTTTCGGCGATTTTGTAGGCTTCGCTGCCGGGTTTGGCCGGGAAGGCGGCGATGGCACAGTCGGCATCGCGTTGTTTTTGCCAGAGTTGCTGGGCTGTCCTGATTTTGCGGGTGATGTCGTCGAGCTGGGCCTTGTTGTCGGCGTAGAGGGTTTGCAGGCGTTCGTTGAGGCTTAGCAGGTTGTCGGCAAGCAGTTGTTCGGCGGCGGTTTTGCCGTAGGCCGAGCAGGCCAGGGTCTGGACGTCGTTTTCCACGGCATCGCAGGGGTTGTGTTCGGTGTCTTCGGTCGCGTGGGCGACGGTGCTGCTCAGAGCCAAAGCCAGGATGATTGATTTCATTGCGTTGCCGCTCGAGTCCATTGAAAACCAGTGATGCGGCGGATTCTGGCGCAAGCGTCGGGCAAAGAACAGACGGGCAGGGTGGCCCGCTCATAGCCCTTTGTCGTGGATTGACGCTTTCGGCAATTCCCCTGTCGTTTTTGCACCCGGTCGCCAATGCACCGAGGCATATGCTGGCCCCAAAGCGCCGGCACACGATTCGGCGCATGAATCGCTGACAAAAGGGGACTGCCTGATGAGCCCAGCCGAATTGCACGCCGACAGCATCGTTATCGACGGGCTGATCATTGCCAAGTGGAACCGTGACCTGTTCGAAGACATGCGCAAGGGCGGTCTGACTGCCGCCAACTGCACGGTGTCGGTGTGGGAAGGTTTTCAGGCCACCATCAACAATATTGTCGCCAGCCAGAAACTGATCCGCGAAAACAGCGACTTGGTGATCCCGGTGAAAACCACCGCCGATATCCAGCGCGCCAAGGCTCAGGGCAAGACCGGCATCATCTTTGGCTTCCAGAACGCCCACGCTTTCGAAGACCAACTGGGCTACGTCGAGATCTTCAAGCAGCTCGGCGTCGGCGTGGTGCAGATGTGCTACAACACCCAGAACCTGGTGGGCACCGGCTGCTACGAGCGTGACGGCGGCCTGTCGGGCTTCGGTCGTGAAATCGTCGCCGAGATGAACCGGGTCGGGATCATGTGCGACCTGTCCCACGTCGGCTCCAAGACCTCCGAAGAGGTCATCCTCGAATCGAAGAAACCGGTCTGCTATTCCCACTGCCTGCCCTCGGGCCTCAAGGAACACCCGCGCAACAAGTCCGATGAAGAACTGAAGTTCATCGCCGACCACGGCGGTTTCGTCGGCGTGACCATGTTCGCGCCGTTCCTGGCCAAGGGCATCGATTCGACCATCGATGACTACGCCGAGGCCATCGAATACACCATGAACATCGTCGGCGAAGACGCCATCGGCATCGGCACCGACTTCACCCAGGGCCATGGCCAGGACTTCTTCGAAATGCTGACCCACGACAAGGGTTATGCCCGTCGTTTGACCAGCTTCGGCAAGATCATCAATCCCCTGGGCATCCGCACCGTGGGCGAGTTCCCGAACCTCACCGAGACGCTGCTCAAGCGCGGCCATCCGGAGCGGGTGGTGCGCAAGATCATGGGCGAGAACTGGGTCAACGTCCTGAAAGACGTCTGGGGCGAATAAAGCCGCCGCATCACTGAATCCTTTACCTGCGGCCCTTTGCGTCGCAGGCATACCACGCATTTTCGGAGTTAAGTTTCCATGGCCAAAATCGCCCCTCAATTGCCTATCGAAGTCGACAGTGAAACCGGTGTCTGGACCTCTGATGCCCTGCCGATGCTCTACGTGCCGCGTCACTTTTTCGTCAATAACCACATGGGCATCGAAGAAGTGCTGGGCGCCGATGCCTACGCCGAGATTCTCTACAAGGCCGGCTACAAATCCGCCTGGCACTGGTGTGAAAAAGAAGCCGAATGCCATGGCCTGGAAGGCGTCGCGGTATTCGAGCACTACATGAAGCGTCTGTCCCAGCGTGGTTGGGGCCTGTTCAAGATCCAGGACATCGACCTGGAAAAAGGCACCGCCAGCGTCAAGCTGGAACACTCAGCGTTCGTCTATGTGTACGGCAAGGTCGGGCGCAAGGTCGACTACATGTTCACCGGCTGGTTCGCCGGCGCCATGGACCAGATTCTCGCCGCCCGTGGCAGTTCGATCCGCACTGTGGCCGAGCAGGTCTACGGCGGTTCCGAAGAAGGCCACGACGACGGCCTGTTCATCGTCAAGCCGTTGTAAGTCGAGGATTGCGCCATGGCTTTTGAAGCAATGTTCCAGCCGATCCAGATCGGCAAACTGACCATCCGCAACCGTGTACTCAGCACCGCGCACGCCGAGGTCTACGCCACCGACGGCGGCATGACCACCGACCGCTACGTGAAGTATTACGAAGAGAAGGCCAAGGGCGGTATCGGCCTGGCGATTTGCGGTGGCTCCTCGGTGGTTGCCATCGACAGCCCGCAGGAATGGTGGAGTTCGGTGAACCTGTCCACCGATCGCATCATCCCGCACTTCCAGAACCTGGCCGACGCCATGCACAAGCATGGCGCCAAGATCATGATCCAGATTACCCACATGGGTCGTCGCTCGCGCTGGGACGGTTTCAACTGGCCGACCCTGATGTCGCCGTCCGGCGTGCGCGAGCCGGTGCACCGTGCCACCTGCAAAACCATCGAGCCGGAAGAAATCTGGCGGGTGATCGGCAACTACGCCCAGGCGGCACGGCGTGCCAAGGCCGGTGGCCTGGACGGCGTTGAGCTGTCCGCCGTGCACCAGCACATGATCGACCAGTTCTGGAGCCCACGGGTCAACAAGCGCACCGACGAATGGGGCGGCACCTTCGAGGGGCGGATGAAGTTCGGCCTGGAAGTGCTCAAAGCCGTGCGCGCCGAAGTGGGCGACGACTTCTGCGTGGGCATGCGCCTGTGCGGTGACGAGTTCCACCCGGACGGCTTGTCCCACGAGGACATGAAGCAGATCGCCAAGTACTACGACGACACCGGCATGCTGGATTTCATCGGCGTGGTGGGCTCGGGTTGCGACACCCACAACACCCTGGCCAATGTTATCCCGAACATGAGTTATCCACCGGAGCCGTTCCTGCACCTGGCCGCCGGTATCAAGGAAGTGGTCAAGGTCCCGGTGCTGCACGCGCAGAACATCAAGGACCCGAACCAGGCCACGCGGATCCTGGAGGGCGGCTACGTCGACATGGTCGGCATGACCCGCGCGCACATCGCCGACCCGCACCTGATCGCCAAGATCAAGATGGGCCAGATCGACCAGATCAAGCAGTGCGTGGGCGCCAACTATTGCATCGACCGGCAGTACCAAGGCCTGGACGTGCTGTGCATCCAGAACGCCGCGACGTCCCGTGAATACATGGGCGTGCCGCACATCATCGAGAAATCCACCGGGCCGAAACGCAAGGTGGTGGTGGTCGGTGCCGGTCCGGCGGGTATGGAAGCGGCCCGTGTGGCGGCCGAACGTGGCCACGACGTGACCCTGTTCGAGAAGAAAGAATTCATCGGCGGGCAGATCACCACGGCCTCCAAAGCCCCGCAGCGCGACCAGATCGCCGGTATCACCCGCTGGTTCCAGCTGGAACTGGCGCGGTTGAAAGTCGATCTGCGCCTGGGCGTGGCGGCGGACGCGGCGACCATCATGGACCTGCGTCCGGATGTGGTGGTGCTGGCCGTCGGTGGGCATCCGTTCATCGAGCAGAACGAGCACTGGGGCGCCGCCGAAGGGTTGGTGGTCAGCAGCTGGGACGTGCTCGATGGCAAGGTTGCACCGGGCAAGAACGTGCTGGTCTACGACACCATTTGTGAATTCACCGGCATGTCGGTGGCCGACTTCCTCGCCGACAAGGGCAGCCAGGTCGAAATCGTCACTGACGACATCAAGCCGGGCGTGGCCATTGGCGGGACTTCGTTCCCGACCTACTACCGCAGCATGTACCCCAAGGAAGTGATCATGACCGGGGACATGATGCTGGAGAAGGTCTACCGCGAAGGCGACAAGCTGGTGGCGGTGCTGGAGAACGAATACACCGGGGCCAAGGAAGAGCGCGTGGTGGATCAGGTGGTGGTGGAAAACGGCGTGCGACCGGACGAAGAAATCTATTACGCGCTCAAGGAAGGTTCGCGCAACAAGGGCCAGATCGACGTCGAAGCCTTGTTCGCGATCAAGCCCCAACCGTGCCTGGAACAGAGCGGCGATGGTTACCTGCTGTTCCGTATTGGCGACTGTGTGGCCCAGCGTAATACCCACGCCGCCATCTACGACGCCCTGCGGTTGTGCAAGGATTTCTAACGGCTTGCACATAACCCTGTGGGAGCGGGCTTGCTCGCGAAAGCGGTGGGTCAGTCAATTCAAATGTGACTGACAGGATGCATTCGCGAGCAAGCCCGCTCCCACAGGAACCGAGTAAGGCATCTCGACCTGCAAGACCTGAGGTCTTTGGGAGCTTCACCATGCTGAACACCCTTCTTCCCATCCTGCTGTTCGCCGCTTTGGGCCTTGCGGTCCTTGGCGCTTTGCGGCGGGTGAACATGTGGCGCCGGGGGCGACCGTCCAAGGTCGACCTGATCGGTGGTCTTTTCGCCTTGCCCAAGCGCTACATGGTGGATTTGCACCATGTGGTGGCGCGGGACAAATACATCGCCAACACCCACGTCGCCACGGCGGGCGGTTTTGTGCTGGCGGCACTGCTGGCGATCCTGGTGCATGGTTTCGGCCTGCAGAACCGCATCCTGGGCTATGCCTTGCTGTTCGCCACGCTGCTGATGTTCAGCGGCGCGATCTTCATTGCCTTGCGTCGTCGCAATCCGCCGTCACGGCTGTCCAAGGGCCCGTGGATGCGCTTGCCCAAGAGCCTGTTCGCGTTTTCCATCAGTTTTTTCCTGGTGACCTTGCCCGTCGCTGGAATCTTGCCGGCGGACTTCGGGGGCTGGGTATTGGTGGCGCTGTTGGGCCTGGGCGTGCTTTGGGGTGTGTCGGAAATGTTCTTCGGCATGACCTGGGGCGGGCCGATGAAACATGCCTTTGCCGGGGCCCTGCACCTGGCCTGGCACCGCCGCGCCGAACGCTTTGGTGGCGGCCGCTCAACCGGCCTCAAACCTTTGGACCTGAACGACCCCGCTGCACCGCTGGGCGTTGAGAAACCCAAGGATTTCACCTGGAACCAGTTGCTCGGTTTCGACGCTTGCGTGCAGTGCGGCAAGTGCGAAGCCGCGTGCCCGGCCTTTGCCGCCGGCCAGCCGCTGAACCCGAAAAAACTCATCCAGGACATGGTCGTCGGCCTGGCCGGTGGCACCGATGCGAAATTCGCCGGCAGTCCGTATCCGGGTAAACCGGTAGGCGAACACAGCGGCAATCCACACCAGCCGATCGTCAACGGCCTGGTAGACGCCGAGACGCTGTGGTCCTGCACCACTTGCCGGGCGTGCGTCGAGGAATGCCCGATGATGATCGAGCACGTCGATGCCATCGTCGACATGCGTCGTCACCTGACCCTGGAGAAAGGCGCCACGCCGAACAAGGGCGCTGAAGTATTGGAAAATCTCATTGCCACCGACAACCCTGGCGGCTTCGCCCCGGGCGGGCGGATGAACTGGGCGGCGGACCTGAACCTGAACCTGCTCAGCGAGGTGAAATCCACCGACGTGCTGTTCTGGGTCGGTGACGGTGCCTTCGACATGCGTAACCAGCGCACCTTGCGCGCCTTCGTCAAAGTCCTCAAGGCGGCGAACATCGACTTTGCCGTGCTCGGCCTCGAAGAGCGCGACAGCGGCGATGTGGCCCGGCGTCTGGGTGATGAAGCGACCTTTCAGCTATTGGCCAAGCGCAACATCCAGACCTTGGGCAAATACAGCTTCAACCGGATCGTCACCTGCGACCCTCACAGCTTCCACGTGCTGAAAAACGAATACGGCGCATTCGATGGCAACTATCTGGTGCAGCACCACAGCACCTACCTGGCAGAAGTCATCGAGGCCGGCGCCCTGAACCTCGGCCAGCACAAGGGCGACAGCGTGACGTATCACGACCCGTGCTACCTGGGACGTTACAACGGCGAATACGAGGCGCCACGCCAGGTGCTGCGTGCGCTGGGCATCGAGATCAAGGAGATGCAGCGTTCCGGTTTCCGTTCCCGTTGCTGCGGCGGTGGCGGCGGCGCGCCGATCACTGACATTCCGGGCAAGCAGCGTATCCCCGACATGCGCATGGAAGACATCCGCGAAACCGGTGCCGAACTGGTGGCAGTGGGTTGTCCACAGTGCACCGCGATGCTTGAGGGTGTGGTCGAGCCGCGCCCGATGATCAAGGACATCGCTGAACTGGTGGCCGACGCCCTGCTCGAAGACGCGGTTGCGAACAAACCAGCGGCTCCGGCCAAACGTGAACCTGCGGAGGTGCACTAATGAGCGACATCATCCGCCGCGACCCTCGCGCCGAGTGGATCGCCCGTAACCGCCTGCACCCGCTGCACGCGGCCATGCAACCGGTCCAGCACAGCTGGATGGGCCCCAACGGCATCATCCGCAAGAATGTCCACGGCGTGGGTTTCATCGGCCCTAACGGTATCAAACGTATCGACCGCAGCGGCGCCCAGCAGGGCGGCGCGAGCAAGCGCAGCGCAGCTGTTGAAGTGCAACTGCCGCTGCATCAGGTGCCGCAACCGGCGTTCTACATCAGCGTGGTGCCGGACATGGTCGGCGGTCGCCTCAGCAGTCACGATCGCGACTTGCTGGGCCTGGCCCATCAGCTTGCGGGTACGGACGGTGCGGTGCTGGCGGTGGTATTCGGTGAGCACAAGGAGAACGCCTTTGCGACGGCGGGCGTCGATCGCTTGCTGGTGCTCGAAGGTGAAGAATTCAGCGGTTATGCACCGGAACAGCGAGTCCAGGGCCTTCGAGCTGTGGATAACCAATTCAATCCACGCCATTGGTTGCTGCCTGACAGCCGCACCGGTGGCGGCGAAATGGGCCGGCGGTTTGCCGCAGCTTTGGGCGAGCGCCCGGCCACGCGGGTCTGGCAGGTCAAGGGTGAGGAGTGCATCGGCCGCGCCGGTGCCGGCCTGCAAGACCTGGCGCGGCCGTTGGCACGGTTGATCCTGGCGGCGGCTGAATGCGCCGAGCCGGTCAGTGAAACCCGTCACGAAGCCCTACCGGTGGAGTTATCCACAGGCGTGGCGCGCAGCTTGTCGCGCATCGAAGATCTGGGCGCGGTGGCGGTGGACCCGGGCGCGATCCCGATGGCCGAGGCCGAATTCATATTCTCCGGTGGCAACGGGGTCAAGGACTGGACGCTTTTCCATCAGACTGCTGCGGCCCTGGGCGCCACCGAAGGTGCCTCGCGGGTAGCGGTGGACGATGGCTTCATGGCGCGGGATCGCCAGGTTGGCGCGTCCGGCACCTGGGTTACAGCGCGGGTCTACGTCGCGGTGGGGATTTCCGGGGCGATACAGCATCTGCAGGGTATCGGTGCCTGTGACAAGGTGGTGGCGATCAACCTCGACCCCGGTTGCGACATGATCAAACGGGCAGACCTGTCGGTGATTGGCGACAGCGCGGCGATTCTCCAGGCCTTGATCGCGGCGGTAGAGGCGTACCGCAACGAAGCCAAGCGCGATGCGGCTTAAGCTAAGGATTCAACCATGAGTACTCAAGTGATCAGCCTGGTGTCCATCGGCGCCCACCCCACCTCCGGTCGGCCCCGGCGCGCCGAGCAGGATGCGCGGGCCGTGGAGCTGGGCCTGCAACTGGCCGGTAAAGACCTGCAAGTGCTGCACGCAGGCGACGTGGCTGAACCGGCCCTGCGCGCCTATCTGGGCATGGGCCTGGACGAACTCTACGTACTGGATAATCCTGCCGGCGCCGACGCACTGCCGGCCCTGACCGACTATCTGCGCGACGCGGGCGCCCATGTGGTGCTCACCGGCAGTCAGGCGGAAACCGGCGAGGGTTCCGGCATGTTGCCGTTCCTGCTGGCGGAAAGTCTCGGCTGGCCGCTGGTGGTGGGGTTGGCCCAGGTCGAATCCATCGACAGTGGCGTAGCCTTGGTGCTGCAAGCCTTGCCCCGCGGCCAGCGGCGACGTCTCAAAGTGCGCCTGCCGTTTCTCGCCACGGTGGATAACGCCGCCCCCAAACCCCGGCAAAGCGCCTACGGCCCGGCCCGACGCGGGGCGTTGCACGCTGAAGAAGTCGAGGTAATCGACGACGCTCTGTTGACGGTGGCGACCCTGCAACCGGCCAAACCACGGCCCAAACGCTTGAAAGTGATCAAGGCCAAGAGCGGCGCCGACCGCATGAAAGCCGCCACGGCCAAGGCCAGCGGCGGAGGCGGGCAGGTGCTCAAAGGCGTGAGCCCGGAGGCGGGCGCCGAGGCGATTCTCAAGTTGTTGGTTGAGGAAGGGGTGGTTCGCTAAGCCTGGGAACACCTAGATCCCTGTGGGAGCGGGCTTGCTCGCGA
>NZ_JABWQV010000207.1 GCF_014268615.1 Pseudomonas tehranensis
ATGGCTGGGCAATAATTATTGCCCAGCCATAAAACACCCTAAAGCCTGACTCACACCTCGCTCACCTCAAACACAAACGAAATCTCCCGCTTCTGGGCGCTCCAGACGTAGCGGATATGCTTGCCCTGCACCGGAACCGAAACCGCCGGAGGGCGAAACGCCGCGACGCATTCGTGCCCGGACAGGCGGACGCTGTTGTACAGCAAGCCCCAGGACAAGGTTTCGCGCAGTTGCCGGGCGAACACCTGGGACGGGCCGTAGGCGGTGGGGTCCGGGTTGTGCAGGTGCGGGTAGTCTTGGCGGATATCGTGCAGCGGTTTGATGACCTTGTTGACGTAAGTGCGCATGGTCAATTCCAGATCCGGCTCGTTGGTCGCCCCGAGGAATCGCGCCTGGTGGTAGCAGGTCTCGGCAATGGCGGCTTCCTGGCTGCTGGCCGCGTAGTAGACGCCGAAGGTGCCGTCGCTGAAGCGGCTGCTTTTGCCGATATGGGTAAACGCGGCCATCACCGGCGAGGAGCCGGGCCCGGAAATGCGGTCCTCGGGGCGCACCCGGGACAGCACGCCGGCTTCTTCCATGAGCCGGTCGTTGGTCAGTGCTTCCAGGGCATACGCGGTGGGCAGGTCCTCGGGATCAAGCACATCTTCGAACAGCGCAATCGGCGGGAAGCTGCTGTTGACGATCCGGTAGGCACGCTTCCATTGCGGGTCCGCCAGGGGGGGTGTCATCAACCGCGTACTCCGTCGAGATAACGCCGCACATCGGCGATGTCCACCACCCGCCCGGCGAGCATGTAGGCCAGTGCCGACTGGCCGTTGAAGGGCGCAGCGGTATTGGGGCTGTTGACCCACTGGTAAGCGCGGTCCCGGCTGTTGCTGAAGATGATGCTCAGCGCCTTGTGAATACCCATGAGGTAGGAAATGCGCTCCAGTGTGTCGTGAGGCAGCCTGACGTTTTCCGGTAATTGCTTGTACTTATAGAAAGTCGTGTTGCCTACCTTGCCCAGCAACGTGCGCTGCTGCTCGACGCTGCAGCCCCACAACGCCATCAGATTGAAGAAAAACTTCAACGCGACCCGACCCGCGTCCGGGGAATCCAATTGTTGCTGCGCGTTGAGGCTGATGGAGGAGGTTGCCATGAGATGTGGGCTCCATTGCTAGACTGACACCTAGAGAGTAGTACAAATACGGATAAAGTATTATTTTTTGTTCGTAAACGTATTTTCACCCCCCTCTACCTGAACAATTCAGCCAGACGTGTGCAGGAATTTTCTTTGCGCCAGCCACTTACGGACTCGCTGACCGCCTCGATTACCGTTGATCAGGCAAAAAACCCAAATCCCGCATAAGCTCCAACCATCGTCTGCCGGAGCTTTTCGCCACAAAACCGCGACAACCGTGGCAAGGTACATGATGATAGCCGGCATGCACTGCCTGACCGGGCCAGGTGCACAACAATAGCGAGCCCACTTAAGCAGAGGGCATTACCTCATGGATAGCAGAACCTTACGCAACCTCATGCGCATCGTGCAGACCGGCTCCTTGTCGGCGGCAGCGGAACATTCCTGCCTCACGGTGCAGGCATTGGCGGCACAGTTGAACAAAGTTGAGGAGCAGTTCGGCTTCCGGTTGTTCCGGCGGTCGAACAAGGGCCTGACGTTGACGAGCCAAGGCTCGGAACTGACGCCGTTCATGGATCAGGTGCTGGTTGCCACGCGGCAGTTGGAAGAGAAGGTCGCGGCGCTGAAGACACCCCGGCAGCGCACGCTGAGAGCGGCGCTCAATACCACGCTGCCGGCGGAGTTCAACCGGCGGATGATCGATCGGCTGATCGCCGTGTTTCCTCAGTATCAGTTGGAGTTCAGTTACGCCGAGTCGATGGAAAACCTGAGCAAGCTCAAGAATGAAGATTTCGACCTGGCGATCCTGATCGGTCCGCAGCAGAGCGGCTTTTCCAGCATCACCATGCCGGACGTTCAGGTGCAGGTGGTCGGCGCCCATTGTGGCGAAGAGGACGACTCCCTCGGTTTGCTCGGCGATAAGTTTCAGGTGCGTCCCGCCGAGGAATGTCCGTACTCCCACAGCTTCCTTCGCTTCCTGGATGCCGGCCTGGGTGAGTACGGTTCGAGTCAGCGGATGGTGTATTCCTGCAGTGAAACGCTGACATTGTCGTTGATCACCCAGCTCGATGGCCTGGGGCTGGTGTCCCGCGAAGCTGCGCTGCGTAACGACTTGACGATCTTCCCGGACTTCGAGGATTTCCTCGAGGTCCGCCTGGCGGTGAATAATCCAGAGTTGTCCGGCCAGGCGCTGCACGATGTTGTGGACCTGACGCTAAAGGAACGAACCGAGCGCGATGTACGCCGCCGTGCCCACCGCCACACTGAGAAACAGGTTGCGGCTGAAATACGCACATAACAGCGTCGGAATCGCGGCATAGAACTCCGGGCGGTCGAGTTGTATCTGCTGATCCTTGATCAACAACGGGGTGAGGCTGATGGCAGCGACGATCGCCACCGGCAGGTATTCCAAGGCGCGGGCGACGAACGGTGGCCAGTTTTCAGTATTGACCTGCAGCGGCAGGGCCCGTGGCAGAAAGGTCACCGCCATCATCAGGGCCACGACCAGGATCAGGAACGTTTGGTCAGGCATACGCCCACCCCGCAGCCAACAAACGTGGCAATGAATACATTGAACGGCGAGCTGCCCAGCAGGCTCAGCCCGCCCATGCAGACGACCGCCGCCAGGGCAGCGATCAGCTTGTTACGGGTATTGCACAGCGAAACCAGCACGTAGAGCATCATCGCAGTCAGGGCGTAGTCGAGCTGGTATTTGATCAGGTGCGCCGCGTATTGCGCACACACCGCCCCCAGCAGACCGCCGAGCACCCAGGAAGTGTGGCAAAAGAGGTTGAAGCCGATCAGGTAACGCACGCTGACCGGCGCTCCGGTGCCGAGTTTGACGCTGTGGAAGGCGAACGACTCATCCGTGAGCCCTGCCGCGTAGCACCAGCGCTCGAAACGACTGAGCCCCAACGCCCGCAATGCCTTGGCCATGTACACCGACATCAGCATGTGCCGCGCGTTGATCAGGAACGTGGTGAGTACAATGGTGGTCAGCGACGCTCCGCTGGAAATCAACGCCAGCGCCGCAAATTGTGAAGCGCCCGCGTAAACGAACAGGCACATCGCCACCGGCAGCCACAAGGGCAACCCGGCGTTGACCGCCATCAGACCGAACACAAACGAAACCGTAAAATAACCCGCTACCACCGGACTGGCTTCAGCAAAGGTACGCGAGGCTTGTGGTTCGACCACCAGCGGCTGGCTGGAAGTCTTGCTCATAGATCCCTCTCGAAAGTGATTTCACCCCGAGGCTCACAAAAGCCTTGGGCTGCCCAAAACCGCTTGCCGGCCAGATTAGCATCGTCGACGAACAGGAACATGCGCAGTACGCCGACCCGCTTCATGTCGGCCGATGCCGCCTCCACCAGCCGCTGGCCCAGGCCTCGGGTGCGATGCCCTGGGCTGACGGCCAGGTGATTGATGGTGCCACGGGTGCCGAGCATGCCGCCAATCACCGCCCCCACCACCTCCCCGCAGACATCGACGGCCAGGTACGCAGTGGTGGTCTCCTGCAACAACACCCCACGCAAGAATCGGGCATCCTGCCACTCGCAGAACGACACTTCGTCGAAACCGCGAAAGAACTGCTCCAGTCGTTCGGCGTCCCTGACCATTGCCCGGCGCAACAGAACCTGTTGCTCCAGATCGTCCATGGGTTCGAGCTGTTCAGCGAACAATGTCAAAAGCGGTCCCGGGCCGCGAGAAGGAAATCGCCAGGATCTGCCTGAAAGCCATTTCATGGCTATGGACGTTCCGGGCCGGGGTGACGTAATGGCGCATGTCGCGGTCGAGGAAGAACGTGGTGTCGAGAATGTCCTCGTAGGTAATCGCCGCCAGTTGTTCTTCCTGGGCGGTGTACAGACGACTCTCTGCGCCGGCCACATTATGACGGCCCCAGAAGTGCACGCCGCTGAACGGGTACCCGTCGCAATGAATCCCTTCAGGGGTGATTTCCAGTTGCTTGCCCGGCTTGATCTCGATACGGATCTGGTGGATCTGGCACTGCCAGATTTCCTCGTGCAGCTCCTGAGGAAGGACGTTCTTGTACACCTCAAAGTCCGTGTCGATCAGACTGCGCATCACCGGTGAGTTGATCACTTCGTTGGAAAAGTCCTGGAAATGCCGCTCCAGTCCACCGACATAGCTGTTGTTAGCCTTGGACTGAATGTAGGCCCGGTGCTCGAGCTGCGAGAGTTCGCGGGTCCTGGGGTTGTATTCGAAGTCGCTGTAGCGGCGAAAACGCATGCCTGACTCGGCCTGGCCGTAGTAGCTGTCGGGCTCCATGTTTTCCCAGCTCTTGGTCAGCCGGACAAAGTCACCGAAATGACCGTAGAGATTGAAGTCTCCACCGCGGACATTGACGTATTTGTCACGTCTGAGCGCTTCGCCGACTTCCCTGTTCAGAACGATCATTTTTCATAGGTCTCCACTGCATTGAGCAGCCTAATCTAGTGGGTACAGTATTTACGTCCATGAGAAAGTATTTGAGGCATTTCAAGCCATGCTTGAAACGGTGGACAATGTGTCATTAGTACGATTTTTTCTCGGAAAAACAGACTGTTCCAACGGTTTTTTTGCCGTCCAAAGAAAAAACCCCGAGTTTGCACTCGGGGTTTTTCATCAGGCGTTTGGAACGTGATCAGGCATCAGAAGACGCTGATCGGATAATCCACGAACACCCGCAGCTCATTGCCGCTAACGTTGTACTCGCTGGATTTTTGCGAAACACGCAGGAACGAACTGCGCAACCGCACGCTCAGGTCTTTGGCGGGGCCGTTTTGGACCACGTACTTGAACTGGTTGAAGATCTCGCGCTCAGTCCCGCCTTCGCTGGTGGACGTGGTGATGTTATCGCCACGCACATAAGCCACGTTATACGTCAGGCCGGGGATCCCGAAGGTGGTGAAATCCAGGCCATAACCCAATTGCCAGCTGCGTTCGTCTTCAGCGTTGAAGTCGGACCAGAAGGAGTTGGCCAGATAGATCGTGTTACCACCGTCACCAACACGATTCTGCTCACGCTGATAACCGCCGTAGGCATAGCCCAGGTTGCTGTCGCCAGTGCTGCGCTGGTGGGCGAGCGTGAAACTGTGCGGCCCGGTGGCGAAGGTAGCGGCCAGGCTCCAGATCTTGTTGTCATCGCCGGTGACGTTGTTTTCGCGAACATAGCTGTTGTCCAGCTTGGTGCGATAGCCGTTGAAGTCCAGGGTCAGGGACTGATCCTTGGCCAATGGGAATACGTAGTTGGCGTTCACGTACTGCTTTTTCAACACGTCCTCGACATCCGAGGCGTAGAGCGAAGCCTTGAACTGCTCGGTGAACTGATAGCTGCCGCCCAATACGTTGATCGACTTCAGGCCACCGCTGTCACGACCCTCGGCGCTCTTGCGCGACTCGGCGGTGAAACGTCCAGCGTTCAGCTCCAGGCCCTTGATCTCTTTAGAAGTGATCAGCGTGCCCGTGTAGCTTTCCGGCAGCAGGCGCGAGTTGTCGTAGCTCAGCACCGGCAGGGCCGGCATCTGGTCACCGTAGGCCAACACGGTATTGGAAACACGGAACTTGACCGCTGCTCCAAACTTGGACAGGTCATCGGCCGCGTTGCCGCTGTCGCCTTGCTTGAAGAAGTCGATGCCGCCCGCACCGCTGCGACCTTTGCCGCCATCCAGACGCAGCGCGTACAGACCGAAGGCGTCTACACCCACGCCCACAGTGCCTTGGGTAAAACCGGACGAGAACGTTCCGATAGCGGCCTGACCCCATTCGGCTTTGTCTTCATTACCGTTTTTGTAGTCGCGATTCATATAGGCGTTGCGTAACAGCACGTTCAGGCTGCTGTCCTCAACGAACCCCTTGGACTCAGCCTGGTCGCTGGCCATGGCATATGTCGTGTTTAAAATCCCCAGTGCGATCAGAGCAATGCGCTTGTTCAACATGATTATTTTCCTTGTACGGGTTGATACGCACTGCGACGGCAGCCGAAACGGCGCTTTGCGCTCTTTTTCGGACTCTTGCTCCTGAAAATAATGAAAAGGCCCGCCCACGAATGATCGTGGCGGGCCTTTTTATTATTTAAGAGTCATGGCTGTTAGCCACAGGCGTGAACGAATCCTAGTCCCGCCTTCAATGATGTGTCAATTTCGTGAATCGTCTGTAATCAGGCGATAAACTTCTAAAAACAATCTTCAAATGGGCTCAGTGTTCGACACAGAACCATCAGCCACAAAAAAAGCGCTGCCATCCTGGCCAGCGCCTTTTCTCAATCCATCGAATTCTATCCTTGCATCACGTCCCACAGTGCTTCCAGCTCAGCCTCGCTGAACAGGCCATCCGGGTAGCGTTCCATGATCATCCGACGCGGATCGGGTTCTCTGGTCTGACGCGTTCCGTTGGACTTCAACCACTGTGCCAAAACTTTAAGCGACTCACCATTCACAACAGCCAAGGGATGGTATGTGCGCTCGCTTATCATATTCATTCCAGCGCCCTCTCCTGGTTGATGAGCGGCCAATTTATCCAAGGTTTATGACAAAACAACTCAGCTCCGCTCCCCAGAACTGCCGGGATACAGATACAAGAGCTATGCCAATGTGCCTGCACCGCCGATCTGCAGACATAAAAAAGCCCGCATCCCCAATCAGGCCGCGGGCCAAAGCAAAATGGATCCAAAAAGCCCGGCGCAGAGCTGCCGCCAGCGATATTACCTGGCTGTTACATCACCACTCATTTTGTGCGCGGCGCAGGCTGTTGTTGGGTAAGGCAGTGGATGTTTCCGCCCCCCAGTAACAGTTCGCGACCCGGCACCATGACCACTTCGTGCTCTGGAAAAAGCCCTTGTAGAAGCGCTTTCGCCGGGCCATCGAGTGGATCGTCGAAGCTCGGCGCGATGATGCCGCCGTTGACGATCAGGAAGTTCACGTAGGAACCGGCCAACCGCACGGTCGGATTGCGCTCCTGGGAGCCTTGCACCGCGTCCACGCCGGCGCATTCCTCTTCGGTGGCATACAACGGCCCCGGAATCGGTATCTTGTGCACTGTGAACGGGCGTCCCTTGGCGTCAGTGCTGTTTTGCAGTACGTCCATCGCGGCGTGGCAGCGGGTGTAGTTCGGGTCCTGCGGGTCGTCGGTCCAGGCCAGCAATACTTCGCCAGGGCGCACGTAGCAGCAGAAGTTATCCACATGCCCGTCGGTTTCGTCGTTGAACAGGCCGTCCGGCAGCCAGATGATTTTGTCCACAGCCAACTGCGCGCAGAGCACCGCCTCGATGTCTTCGCGGCTCAGGTGCGGATTGCGATTGCGGTTGAGCAAGCATTCCTCGGTGGTGATCAGGGTGCCCTCGCCATCGACGTGGATCGAGCCACCCTCAAGCACGAAACCTTCGGTGCGGTAACGCGGGCTGCGTTCAATCTCGAGAATCTTGCTGGCCACTTGCGAATCCCGGTTCCACGGCGCATACAGGCCACCATCAAAACCACCCCAGGCGTTGAAGTCCCAGTCGACGCCGCGCACTTCGCCACTGTCATTGATGACGAACGTCGGGCCGGTGTCCCGGACCCAGGCATCGTCGCTGGACATTTCCACCACGCGGACATTCGGCACGTCGAGATGCGCCCGGGCATTTTCGTATTGGTTCGCCGACACCGCCACGGTCACCGGTTCGAAGCGGGCGATGGCTTTGGCGACCGCCACATGAGCAGCCTGCGCGGGCTTGCCGCCCAGGCGCCAGTTGTCCGGGCGCTCGGGCCAGACCATCCAGACCTGTGTCTGGGGTGCCCACTCGGCGGGCATGTGGAAACCATCCGCGCGGGGAGTGCTGTGCAACGTTGTCATAAATCAGGACTCCAGTGAGCCATCGAGGGTTTTGATCGAGCCGTACAGGTCAGCACGACGATCACGAAAAGTGCCCCAGGCACTGCGAATGTGTTCCAGCTCGTCCAGGTCAAAGCTGTGCACCAACACGCCTTCTTCGGTTTCGTTCAACTCCTGGACCTTTTCACCGAACTGATTGGCAATGAACGAGGAGCCGTAGAACGTGATGTCGTAGCCATCCTGCTCTTCGTTGCCTATGCGGTTGCTGGCCACCAGCGGCATCACGTTCGCGCCGGCATGCCCTTGTTGCACGCGCTGCCAGTGATCGCGGGACGAAATGCTCTTGTCGTGCGGCTCGCTGCCAATGGCGGTCGGGTAGAACAGAATTTCCGCGCCTTGCAGCGCCATGCTGCGGGCGCACTCGGGAAACCACTGGTCCCAGCAGATGCCCACGCCGATCCTGGCGTAGCGAGTATTCCAGACCTTGAAACCGGTATCGCCAGGGTTGAAGTAGTACTTCTCATGGTAACCAGGACCGTCCGGGATGTGACTCTTGCGGTATACCCCCAGGTTACGGCCGTCGGCATCAATGATCGCAATACTGTTGAAACGCGCACGACCGGCCCGTTCAAAAAAGCTGATCGGCAAGACGACCTGCAGCTCCCTGGCGACTTTCTGAAAATGCCTGATGGCGACGTTATCTTCGACCGGAGTCGCCAATTGCAGGTAGTCCGGGTTGGGCTTCTGGCAAAAGTACGGCGTCTCGAACAACTCCTGGAGCAGGATGATCTGCGCTCCTTTGGCGGCAGCCTCGCGAACCTGCTTTTCAGCGGTCTCGATGTTGGCCTCCAAGTCCCAGGAACAGGCCGTCTGGGTAGCGGCAACGGTGACGATACGACTCATGAATGGAGCTCCAGAGCATGTGTGGTGCCGACTTTATAACCGATAAAAATCGGCTTTAAAAGCATAAAACGCTCAACACATCGTAAACCCTGCAGCTAAAGCCGACAAAAATCGATTTTAAGCCTACTAAATCCCGTGGG
>NZ_JABWQV010000208.1 GCF_014268615.1 Pseudomonas tehranensis
CCTTCGCGAGCAAGCCCGCTCCCACAGGGTCATGTGTTGTGTTGGAGAGCGTTACAACCCCGCCAGATGCACCACCAGCTTGACGATGCCAAACAGCGTCAGGGCAAAGATCACCGTGAAGACGATGCCCAATACCACGAAGTGACTCGGCTTGCCGTGGGTGAAGTCACGGGCGCGATTTTTGCCGCTCTGCACGCCGAAAGCGGCAGCCAGTACGCTGTGCATCATCTGCCACAGTGTCGGCGGCTTGTTGTCGATCGGATCGTCCATAAATCCCTCGTCTGCCATGGGTTTGGAACAAGCATAGACAACCCGCGAAAAAAGATCGCAGGCTTCGCCAGCACCTACAGGGGTACACCAATACCCGTAGGAGCTGCCGCAGGCTGCGATCTTTTTGTCCGACGCAATCCTACTAGTTGTCGTAACCCAAATTCGGCGCCAACCAGCGCTCAGTCACGCTCAAGTCCTGGCCTTTGCGCGCGGTATAGCTCTGGACCTGATCCTTGTCGATCTTGCCCACGGCAAAGTATTGCGCCTGGGGATGGGCGAAATACCAGCCGCTGACGGCTGCCGCCGGGAACATGGCGTAATGCTCGGTGAGGAACACGCCGCTGCGCCCGGCCTTCAGTTCGCTGGCCGCGGGGTCGAGCAGGCGGAACAAGGTGGCCTTCTCGGTGTGATCCGGGCAGGCCGGGTAACCAGGGGCAGGGCGGATGCCGGTGTACTGCTCTTTGATCAGGGCGTCGTTGTCCAGGCTTTCGTCCTTGGCGTAGCCCCAATGTTCCTTGCGCACCTGCTGGTGCAGCCATTCGGCACAGGCCTCGGCCAAGCGGTCGGCCAGAGCCTTGACCATGATCGAGTTGTAGTCATCGCCGGCTTCCTGGTAGGCCTTGGCGACTTCTTCAGCGCCGATGCCGGCGGTGGTGATGAAGCCGCCCACGTAGTCGGTCACGCCGCTGTCCTTGGGCGCGACGAAGTCGGCCAGGGAGAAGTTCGGCTTGCCGTCGGTCTTGATGATCTGCTGGCGCAGGTGATGCAAGCGGGCCAGTGGCTTGCCATCCTCGCCATAGACTTCCAGATCGTCGTCATGCACCTGGTTGGCCGGCCAGAAGCCGAGCACGGCGCGGGCGCTGATGAGTTTCTCGTCGATGAGCTTGCGCAGCATCGCCCGGGCATCGGCGTACAGTGCAGTGGCCGCTTCGCCGACCACTTCGTCGGTGAGGATGCGCGGGTACTTGCCGGCCAGGTCCCAGGAAATGAAGAACGGTGTCCAGTCGATGTATTCGGCCAGGACGTTGAGGTCGATATCCTCCAGCACTCGGGCGCCGGTAAAGGTCGGCTTGACCGGCTGGTAGCTGCTCCAGTCGAACTGCGGCTTCTTCGCCACGGCGGCGGGGTAGCTCAGGCGTTCGGTACGGGCGCTGCGGTTGGCGGTGCGCTCGCGAACGTCGATATACTCCAGGCGGGTTTTCTCGACGAAGGCCGGCTTGAGTTCCTTGGACAGCAACTGGGTGGCCACGCCCACGGCGCGCGAGGCATCGGTGACGTAGATCACCGCGTCGTTGCTGTACTTGGGTTCGATCTTCACCGCCGTATGAGCTTTGGAGGTCGTGGCGCCACCGATCATCAGGGGCAGGTGGAAATCCTGGCGCTGCATCTCGCGGGCCACATGCACCATCTCGTCCAGGGACGGAGTGATCAGGCCGGACAGCCCGATGATGTCGCACTTTTGCTCCTTGGCTACCTGCAGGATCTTCTCTGCCGGCACCATCACGCCCAGGTCGACCACGTCATAGCCGTTGCAACCCAAAACCACACCCACGATGTTCTTGCCAATGTCATGGACGTCGCCCTTGACCGTGGCCATCAGGATCTTGCCTTTGGCTTCCGGCTTGTCGCCTTTTTCCGCCTCGATGAAGGGAATCAGGTGGGCCACGGCCTGCTTCATCACCCGGGCGGATTTCACCACTTGGGGCAGGAACATTTTGCCGGCGCCGAACAGGTCGCCGACGATGTTCATCCCGGCCATCAACGGGCCTTCGATGACCTCGATCGGACGGGCGAACGACAACCGCGATTCTTCGGTGTCTTCGACGATGTGCGTAGTGATGCCCTTGACCAGCGCGTGTTCCAGGCGCTTGTTCACTTCCCAGCCACGCCACTCTTCGGTTTCCGCTTCCTTGACGCTGCCGTCGCCCTTGTACTTGTCGGCAATGGCGAGCAGGGCGTCGGTGCCTTCAGGCGTGCGGTTGAGGATCACGTCTTCCACCGCGTCGCGCAGTTCCACCGGGATCTGGTCGTAGATCTCCAGTTGGCCGGCGTTGACGATGCCCATGGTCAGGCCCGAGCGGATTGCGTACAGCAAGAACACCGAATGAATCGCCTCGCGCACCGGGTTGTTGCCCCGGAACGAGAAGGACACGTTGGACACGCCACCGGAGGTCAGCGCATAAGGCAGTTCGTCGCGGATGTAGGCGCAGGCGTTGATGAAATCCACGGCATAGTTGTTGTGCTCTTCGATACCGGTGGCGACGGCGAAGATGTTCGGATCGAAGATGATGTCTTCCGGCGGGAAGCAGACTTCATTGACCAGGATGTCGTAGGACCGCTTGCAGATTTCCTTCTTGCGCGCTTCGGTGTCGGCCTGGCCGGCTTCGTCGAAGGCCATCACCACCACGGCGGCGCCGTAGCGTTTGCACAGCTTGGCGTGATGAATGAACTGCTCGACGCCTTCCTTCATGCTGATGGAGTTGACGATGCCCTTGCCCTGGATGCACTTGAGGCCCGCTTCGATCACTTCCCATTTCGAGGAGTCGATCATGATCGGAACGCGAGAGATGTCCGGTTCACCGGCAATCAGATTGAGGAAGGTCACCATGGCCTTCTTCGAATCGAGCATGCCCTCGTCCATGTTGATGTCGATCACCTGGGCGCCGGCCTCGACCTGCTGCAGGGCCACTTCCAGGGCTTCAGTGTAATTGTCTTCGCGGATAAGGCGGGCGAACTTGGCCGAGCCAGTGATGTTGGTCCGCTCGCCGACGTTGACGAACAAGGAGCTGCGATCGATGGTGAACGGTTCCAGGCCCGACAGGCGGCAAGCCCGCGGGATCTCCGGAATCTGCCGCGGTGCGTAGCCGGCCACGGCCTTGGCGATGGCTTCGATGTGCGCCGGGGTGGTGCCGCAGCAGCCGCCGACGATGTTCAGGAAGCCGCTTTGGGCAAACTCTTCGATGACCTTGGCGGTGTCCACCGGCAGTTCATCGTATTCACCGAATTCATTGGGCAGACCGGCGTTCGGGTGCGCCGATACGTGGGTGCTGGCCTTGTTCGACAGTTCTTCGAGGTACGGGCGCAGTTCGCTGGCACCGAGGGCGCAGTTCAATCCAACGGAAATCGGCTTGGCGTGAGCGACGGAGTTCCAGAAGGCTTCGGTGGTCTGGCCGGACAGGGTGCGGCCTGACGCGTCGGTGATGGTGCCGGAGATCATGATCGGCAGTTCGACGCCTAATTCCTCGTATACCCCTTGCACGGCGAAAATCGCTGCCTTGGCATTGAGCGTGTCGAAAATGGTTTCGATGAGGATCAGGTCGGCGCCGCCTTCGATCAGGCCCTTGGTGGCCTCGGTGTAATTCTCCACCAACTCGTCGAAGGTCACGTTGCGATAGCCGGGGTTGTTCACGTCTGGCGACAGCGAGCAGGTACGGCTGGTCGGGCCCAGCACGCCGGCTACGAAGCGCGGCTTGTCCGGGGTTTCCAGGGTCTTGGCGTCGGCCACCTTTCGGGCCAGGCGCGCGCCTTCCAGATTCAGCTCGTAGGCCAGGGCCTGCATGCCGTAGTCGGCCTGGGACACCTGGGTGGCGTTGAAGGTGTTGGTTTCCAGAATGTCGGCACCGGCATCCAGGTAGGCTTTTTCGATGGCGCCGATCACATCCGGGCGGCTCAGTACCAGCAAATCGTTGTTGCCCTTGACGTCGCTCGGCCAGTCGGCGAAACGCTTGCCGCGATAGTCCTGTTCCTCAAGCTTGTAGCTCTGGATCATCGTACCCATGCCGCCGTCGAGGATCAGAATGCGTTCCTTGAGAGCTTGCTGGAGAAGATAAAGGCGAGCGCTGCGATCGGACATAGGACTACCTGGAAAAGACCATTACGAAGGCGGGGATGATAGCAAACCTGTGCAGGATTTGATCATGGGTGGCTTTTGCATGAATATCGCTCATGTTTGCAAGGCGTTGCCGGGCCGGTAGAATCGCCGGACTATCTCTTAGGGACCCGAGACATGCCGTACCGCGTCTTATTCGGCAGTCTGTTGCTGTCGTTGTCTTTTAGCGCAGCCGCCGGGGGACCTGCTCCCGCGATCTCCTATACTCGCGACATTCAGCCGATCTTCACGGAAAAATGCGTGGCCTGCCACGCCTGCTACGACTCCGCCTGTCAGTTGAATCTGGGCAGTGGCGAAGGCGCAGCCCGCGGTGCGAGCAAACTGTCGGTGTACGACGGCGAGCGGCGCAAGGCCGCTGACCCGACCCGCTTGTTCTATGACGCCTCTGGCCCGCAGGCGTGGCAGCGCATGGGTTTCTATTCCGTGCTCGATGCCCAGGGCAGTCAGGCCGCGTTGATGGCGCGCATGCTTGAGCTGGGGCATCGCACGCCGCTGCAGCCTAACGCCAAGCTGCCGGAGGAAATCGTGCTGGGCCTGAACCGTGACAACAGTTGCCCGATGCCAGGGCAATTCGACGAGTATGCTGGCGCGCATCCCAAGGAAGGCATGCCCCTGGCGGTCACTGGCCTGACCGACCAGCAATATCAGACCTTGCAGCGCTGGCTGGCCGCGGGCGCACCCATCGATCAGCAGGCGCTGGCGCCGAGCGCCGCCGAAGCCTTGCAGGTGGTGCAGTGGGAAAACCTGCTCAACGCCCCCGGCGCCCGGGAAAGCCTGGTGGGCCGGTGGCTGTTTGAACACTGGTTTCTGGCGCACATTTATTTCAAGGATGGCGAGCCGGGGCATTTCTTCCAGTGGGTACGTTCGCGTACGCCTACCGGCCAGCCTATCGACTTGATCAACACCCGCCGCCCGAACGATGACCCCGGTACCCACGTGTATTACCGACTCTGGCCGGTACAAGGGGTGATCGTGCACAAAACCCATATCACCTACGGCTTGAGCGCGGCGAAAATGGCGCGGATCAAAAGCCTGTTCTACAGCGGCAGATGGCAGGTCACTGCGTTGCCGGGGTACGGGCCGGAGCGCCGGGCCAATCCGTTCTCCACCTTCGAAGCGATCCCGGCCCAGGCCCGCTATCAGTTCATGCTCGATAACGCCGAATATTTCGTACGCACGTTTATCCGCGGCCCGGTTTGCCGGGGCCAGATCGCCACGGACGTGATTCGCGACAACTTCTGGGCGTTGTTCCAGGCCCCCGAACATGACCTGTACATCACCGACCCGAACTACCGCGGCCAGGCCACGCCATTGTTGGCGATGCCTGGGCAGAATGACGACGTGGGCAGCGTCCTGAGCCTGTGGCTGGACTACCGGGACAAGCGCAACGAGTACGAAGCCTTGCGTCGCGACAACTACGCCGACCTGCCTGCGCCCAGTTGGTCGACGCTGTGGGCCGGCAACGACAATGCCTTGCTGAGCATTTTCCGGCATTTCGACAGTGCTTCGGTCACCAAGGGCCTGATTGGCGAAGTGCCGCAGACGATGTGGCTGTTCGATTTTCCATTGCTGGAACGCACGTATTATCAGTTGGCGGTGAACTTCGACGTGTTCGGCAACGTGTCCCACCAGGCCCAGACGCGACTGTATTTCGACCTGATTCGCAACGGTGCGGAGCAGAACTTCCTGCGCCTGATGCCAGCCGATTCCCGTGAGGACTACCTCAACGATTGGTATCAGTCGGGCGGAAAATTCAAGATGTGGCTTGATTACGAGGCTATCGACGACGACAAACCGACGGCACTCATACTCGACGAGCGTGATCCCAAGCGTGACTTTGCCCGGCAATTGCTGCTCCGTTACGGCGACTTGAACGCTTGGCCCGATCCGATCAACCGTTGCGACGGCGCCTATTGCTCGCGCCCGAACATCGACCTGGCTCTGCAGAACGCCGAACAGGCCCTCAGTCGTCTGGTTTCGCGACCGGCGGCGGGTCTGAGCGTCATCCATCAGTTGCCGGAAGCGACCATGCTGCGCGTCGAAACCGTCAGCGGTCGCCGTGAGGTTTACAGCCTGCTGCGCAACCGCGCTCACAGTAACGTGGCATTTTTGCTGGGCGAGGCGCTGCGATACCAGCCGGGGCTGGACACTTTGACGGTCTATCCGGGCGTGCTGAGCAGCTATCCGAACTTCATGTTCAACATCCCCGCCGAGCAGGTTCCGGCCTTTGTCGACGCCATGGAAAGCGCCCGGGACGGGCAGGCGTTCGAGCGGATTGTCGAGCGTTGGGGGATCAGGCGCAGTCATCCGCAGTTCTGGCAGTACTTCCACGACCTGAGCCGGTATATCCAGGAGACGGAGCCACTGGAGACCGGCGTGCTGGATATGAACCGTTACCAGAATCTCTGACCAGGATATCCGGGCGCTTTCCTGACAAAAATACTAGGACTTTGTCCGGCGCGATGATTGGCGTAAACTGCCGACAAGCCTGCGAGGAGTTTCCATGACCGCCATTACCATTACCGATGCCGCCCACGATTACCTGGCTGACCTGCTGTCCAAGCAGAACACCCCAGGTATCGGGATCCGCATCTTCATCACCCAGCCCGGCACCCAGTACGCTGAAACTTGCATTGCCTACTGCAAGCCGGGGGAAGAGAAACCTGAAGACACCGCGCTGGGGCTCAAGAGCTTCACCGCGTACATCGACTCGTTCAGCGAAGCGTTCCTGGACGATGCGGTGGTCGACTACGCCACCGACCGCATGGGCGGCCAGCTGACCATCAAGGCGCCGAACGCCAAGGTGCCGATGGTCAACGCCGACAGCCCGGTCAACGAACGCATCAATTATTACCTGCAAACCGAAATCAATCCGGGGCTGGCCAGTCACGGCGGCCAGGTTTCGCTGATTGACGTGGTGGAAGACGGCATCGCCGTGCTCCAGTTCGGCGGCGGTTGCCAGGGCTGCGGCCAGGCCGACGTGACCTTGAAGGAAGGCATCGAGCGCACCTTGCTCGAGCGTATCCCGGAGCTCAAGGGCGTGCGCGACGTGACCGACCACACGCAGAAAGAAAACGCCTACTACTGATTGTGGCGAGGGGATTTATCCCCGTTGGGGCCGAGAAGGCCCCATCGATTATCTGACATACCGCAAACGAGATCTGGGGCTGCTGCGCGGCCCAACGGGGATAAATCCCCTCGCCACAAAAACTGCGTCCGACATGGACTTTGCGAATACCTGCTCCACAGGGGGAGGTTGATTCTTACTGATCGGGTCAGGGCCTGTAGAGATGCGCATGCCCGGCGCGGTACAGCGACGAGTCACTGAACACATCATTGCCCAGCACACGCCCCACCAGGATCAGCGCCGTGCGCCTAAAGCCCTTGGCCTTGACCTTTTCGGCAATATCAGCCAGCGTACCCACCACCCAATCCTGATCCGGCCATGTCGCCCGGTGAATTACCGCGATCGGGCAATCCGCGCCGTAGTGGGGCAGCAGTTCGCTGACGATTTTTTCCAGATGATTGACGCCCAAGTGAATCGCCATGCTCGCCCCGTGCTGCGCCAGGCTGCCCAGTTCTTCGCCGGCGGGCATCGCGGTTTTGTCCGCGTAGCGGGTGAGGATCAGGCTTTGGGACACGTCCGGCAAGGTCAGTTCGGTGCCCAGCAGGGCGGCGCAGGCTGAGGTCGCGGTCACGCCTGGGATGATCTTGAATGGGATGTCCAGTTCCCGCAGGCAGCGAATCTGCTCGCCAATGGCGCCGTACAGGCTCGGGTCGCCGGAGTGCACCCTGGCCACGTCCTGGCCCTTGAGATGAGCGGCCTTGATCAACTCGATAATCTGCTCCAGGTGCAGCTCGGCGCTGTTGATCACCTGTTCGGCGCTGTGGCCTTCCAGCACGGCTGTGGGCACCAGGGAGCCGGCGTAAATGATCACCGCGCAGCTGCGGATCAGTCGCTGGCCTTTGACAGTGATCAGTTCCGGGTCGCCAGGGCCGGCGCCAATGAAATAAACGGTCATGACCGGTTCCTAAAGGTGAGTGGGCGACCCTTTGAATGAAGATCGCTCATGATCCAGGGCGCGAATTATCGGGGTTTACGACGTGACCGCCAATGCCAGCGTGGCGCTTGGGGTCTTTTGGCGAGGAATCAGCAGCGTCGCGGGCGCCGCGCCCAACCGGTCGGCCAGCGCCAGGGCGGCGCTTTCGGCGACGCCATAGCAACCGGTGTGCTCAAACGCGATTTCAGAGCGGTGACTGAGCCGCTGCTGATAGCTGGACAACTGCCCGGCATTGAAGCAGGTCAGCGGCAACTTCAGTTGCTCGGCCAGTTCCAGCAGACCCGGCTCGTCACGCTTGAGGTCAATACTGGCCAAGGCGCGAACCCGGGAGAGCTCAATGCCATGCGCCAGTAAGGTCTGATCAAGCAATGCCCGCAATGTGCCGGCCGGGCAGCCGCGCTGACAGCCCAGGCCGACCACCAGGATCGGCCCAGCCCTCATGCGTCGTGGTGAGCCTGGTCGCCGCGACGGAACAACCATGCGCTGACCAGGCCCAAGGCCAGCCAGAACGCGACGTTGGTCACTTGCGAGGCGAGCTTGAATTGGCTTTCAAGTGCTTCGGGCGCCAGCATCGAGTGGACCTCAGGCTGCGGCGCACCGATGACATGGGGCACCAGCAAGGTGGCCACGCCCAACAGTTTGAGCAACCAATGCCTGCCGAAGACCATCAGGGCGATGCCCACCGCAGTGGAGGCCGCCGTGCCGATCCACCACATCTGTCGCTGGGCCAGATCGGCTGCCGCCGTAC
>NZ_JABWQV010000209.1 GCF_014268615.1 Pseudomonas tehranensis
CTGCACCGTGGGCGGGAAGAGCGCGTTGCCAATGCCTTCGCAGATATTACTCAGGCCTTCGTCGGCCCCGGTCTTGCTCATGGCAAGGCCCACGACCGCACCCACCACCGCACCGAGCAGGAAGCAACCCAGGCCACCCGTGGCGACGGTGATGCCGGTGGCGGCCACCACGGCAGCGGTCGCCAGGGCGGTGATGGCGATATTCGCCGCCACTTCCAGCACGCCGCCGAGAATGTCGGCCATCATCGAGGTGTGGTTCAGTGCATCGCCCAGGCGAGCGGCCCAGAGCGCGTCAGACATGCCGAGGGCTCATCGTTGCGCGCTGAAGTGTTTCGATGTCCATTGCGCCTATCTCCTTGGCGGTAATTGATGGTCCGTCGCGACGTTATATTAGCTTGACCATGGATTGAGCAAGGCCACGCCGCTGCTTTGGAAATCAGTCACATTGCGGGTGACCACGGTCAGGCCATGGACCAGTGCGGTGGCGGCAATCAGTGCATCGCATTCATTGCTGCGATCCGGTACGTGCAGGCGAGCGCAGCGCAGCGCCACGGCGCGGTCGACCGACAGGATTCTTCCGGCGAATGCGGGCATGACGTGGTTATCCAGCCATGCGCGCAGGTGGCTGCCTTGCACCGGGTCTTTGCGTTCGAAGCGCAACACGCCGGTTTCCAATTCCAATACGGTAATCGCCGAGACGTAAAGGCTGGGGGCGGGCACGCTACGCGCCCAGGCCTGTACGTTTTTATCGGCATGAGGCTTGCGCAGTTCCGAGATGACGTTGGTGTCGAGCAGGTACATCAGGACAGGTCCACCGGTCGAGGAGAGATGACGGCACGTTCGGTATCGAAATCAATATCTGGCGTGTCGGACATGACCAGCAACTCGACAATGCTGGTGCCGATGCCGGTCAGTTTCTGGTACTCCTCAATGCTTAGCAGCACATGGGCCGGCTTGCCACGGTCGGTGATGATGACCGGCCCCTGGCGGGTGGCTTTTTTGGCACCACTTGTGTCGTGGTTGAATTCGCGGCTGGAAATAGTGGTGATGGACATGGCGGCGTCCTCAATAGAACTGAATGTAGGCACGTTACTACCGCTGCTGATTGCGGGCAAGATAAAACAATTTCGTCCTAACGCACCGGCAAACAAAAGGCCCCGTCAACGTTGGTTGACGGGGCCTTTGGTACATCAAGCGTTGGCTTTACTGGGCGTCAGCCGCAGGAGCCTTTTCACCGTGAGACAAGCTGTAGACGTAGGCAGCCAGCAGGTGGACCTTGTCGTTACCCTGCAGATCGGCCTGGGCAGGCATCTGGCCCTGGCGACCGTAACGGATGGTCTGCTGCAGCTGAGCGAAGCTCGAACCATAGATGAAACCAGCCGGGTGGGTCAGGTCAGGTGCGCCCATCGCAGGCGTGCCCTTGCCGGCTGGACCGTGGCAGGCCACGCAGTTGGCCGCGAACAGCTTCTGGCCGTTGGCCGGATCGGCCTTGGCGCCTTCCGGCAGTTTCCGGCCGTGCAGACTGGTCACCACGTAGGCGGAGACGTCGGCAACACCTTGCTCGCCAACCACGGCAGCCCAGCCCGGCATCACCGCATGACGACCGCCCATGATGGTGGTCTTGATGGTTTCCGGCTCACCACCCCAGCGCCAGTCGGCGTCGGTCAGGTTCGGGAAGCCATAGGCACCCTTGGCGTCGGAACCGTGGCAGACCGAGCAGTTAGAGGCGAACAGGCGGCCACCCATCTTCAGGGCTTGCGGGTCCTTGGCGACTTCTTCAATCGGCATGGAAGCGAACTTGGCGAAGATCGGGCCGAACTTGGCGTCCGAACGAGCCATTTCCTTTTCCCACTCGTGAACGCCGGTCCAGCCGGTCTGGCCGTTGGCGAAAGGGGTCTGCTTTTCGGTGTCCAGGTAGTTATACCCTGGCAGCAGGCCTTTCCAGTTGCCCAGGCCCGGGTAGAGCACCAGATAACCCAAGGCGAAGATAATGGTGCCCACAAACAACATGAACCACCATTTAGGCAGTGGGTTGTCGTACTCTTCGATGCCATCGAACGAGTGACCAACAGTCTCGTCCGTTTGTTCGGCGCGCTGGCCCTTACGGGTCGACAGCAGCAGCCAGGTCAGGGCGAAGATCGTACCCAGACTGAGGACTGTGACGTACAGACTCCAGAACGTAGTCATTCTTTGTTACTCCTAGAAGCTTGCTCGACGTGCTTGATGGCTTCGGGATCATCCGCGAACGGCAGCAAGGTCGCGTCGTCAAACTCCGACTTGCGCTTGGGGCTGAACACCCACAACGCCAGACCGATAAAGGCCACCATCACGACGACGGTGCCCAGGCCACGAATCATCCCGATATCCATCTAAATCACCGTTTGCTTTTGATGATGGTGCCCAGGCCTTGCAGATAGGCCACCAGCGCGTCCATTTCAGTCTTGCCCTTCACGGCATCCTTGGCACCGGCGATGTCTTCATCGGTGTAAGGCACGCCCAGGGTCCGCAAGACTTCCATTTTCTTGGCGGTGTCTTTGCCGTCGAGCTTGTTTTCTACGAGGAACGGGTAAGCCGGCATTTTCGACTCAGGCACTACGTTGCGCGGGTTGTACAGGTGCGCACGCTGCCAATCGTCGGAGTAGCGGCCGCCAACACGGGCCAGGTCCGGGCCGGTACGCTTGGAACCCCACAGGAATGGGTGGTCCCAGACGCTTTCACCGGCGACCGAGTAGTGGCCGTAGCGTTCGGTTTCGGCGCGAAACGGACGGATCATCTGCGAGTGGCAGCCGACACAGCCGTTGGCGATGTAGACGTCGCGACCTTCCAGTTCAAGAGCGGTGCGCGGCTTCATGCCTTCGACCGGCTTGTTGGTCACGTCCTGGAAAAACAGCGGAACGATCTGGGTCAGGCCGCCGATGCTGACGGCGATGACCATGAAGAAGGCCAGCAGGCCGATATTCTTCTCTACTGTTTCGTGCTTCATCAGTGAGCTCCAACTACGGCGATCTTGGCGGCGGCTTCAGCTTCGGCCGGGTCAGAGGCACGAACGGTGCGATACACGTTGTAGGCCATGAACAGCATGCCGCTGGCGAAGAACGCGCCGCCCAGGGCACGGACGATGAAACCGGGGTGGCTGGCTTGCAGTGCTTCGACGAACGAGTAGGTCAGGGTGCCGTCGTCGTTGATTGCACGCCACATCAGGCCCTGGGTGATGCCGTTGACCCACATCGAGGCGATGTAGAGCACGGTGCCAATGGTGGCGAGCCAGAAGTGAGTGTTGATCAGGCCGGTGCTGTGCATCTGCGCACGACCGAACAGTTTAGGGATCATGTGGTAGATCGCGCCGATGGAAATCATCGCAACCCAGCCCAACGCACCAGCGTGTACGTGGCCGATGGTCCAGTCGGTGTAGTGGCTCAGGGAGTTGACGGTCTTGATGGCCATCATCGGGCCTTCGAAGGTCGACATGCCGTAGAACGCCAGGGAAACCACCAGGAACCGCAGGATCGGGTCGGTGCGCAGCTTATGCCAGGCGCCCGAGAGGGTCATCATGCCGTTGATCATGCCGCCCCAGCTCGGAGCCAGCAGGATGATCGACATCGCCATGCCCAGGGACTGTGCCCAGTCCGGCAGCGCGGTGTAGTGCAAGTGGTGCGGGCCGGCCCAGATGTACAGGGTGATCAGCGCCCAGAAGTGGACGATGGACAGGCGATAGGAATAGATCGGACGCTCGGCCTGCTTGGGCACGAAGTAATACATCATCCCCAGGAAGCCGGTGGTCAGGAAGAAGCCCACGGCGTTGTGGCCGTACCACCACTGGATCATCGCGTCGGTGGCGCCCGAGTAGGCCGAGTAAGACTTGAAGAAGCTGACCGGCAGGGACGCGTGGTTGACGATGTGCAGCATGGCGGTCACGACGATGAAGGCACCGTAGAACCAGTTACCGACATAGATGTGCTTGGTCTTGCGCTTGACGATAGTGCCGAAGAACACCAGACCGTAGGTCACCCAGACGATGGCCAGCAGAATAGCCAGGGGCCATTCCAGCTCTGCGTATTCCTTGGTGGTGGTGAAACCCATCGGCAAGGTCACGATCGCACCAACGATGACCGCTTGCCAACCCCAGAAGGTGAAGGCGGCGAGGCTGTCGGAAATCAGTCGCGTTTGGCAGGTTCGCTGCACGACGTAATAGGAAGTGGCAAACAACGCACAACCACCGAAGGCGAAGATCACCAGGTTGGTGTGCAGCGGGCGCAGGCGTCCAAACGTCGTCCATGGCAGATCGAAGTTCAACTCCGGCCAGACCAGTTGCGAGGCGATGAATACACCGAGCCCCATGCCAAGGATCCCCCAGACCACCGTCATGATGGCGAACTGGCGGACTACCTTATAGTTATAAGCAGTCGGACTGATTGCTGTGCTCATTCTAAGGTTCCACGGTTTGGGTGTTTTATTAGGATAAAAATCGGTCGCAAGTATGGAGAAAGCGGGGGGTCATTGCAACGCGCCATGACCTGGGTCAATGCTTTCCAAAGCAGATTCTGCGGCCTTTCCATGCGTGACGTAGGGACAAAATCGGGCCCCGGCAAATTGTCGCGGCGAAGGAAAGAGGCGAGGGGGTCGGGTCGGTTGTAACGGGGTGTGTTCCAACACGGCGTTCGGGTCATGGGAGACCCTGGGCGCAATAGCCGGTATCTACCGGCCTTTGCGGCCATTTTATCGAACGGATTGTGGGACACATCGGCTCGGATCGACCTGAAACCGGCAATCGCCAGTGCATGCTCGGGCAAGCTTAGACCCGATTGCAGGTAACCGAAAGGCGCGAAGAGAAGGGGTGCGACAATGAGTCGCGCAGGGGCACGGAACAGCCGCACCCAGATGGATGCGGCTGTTCGTGTGGTCAGGATTTATTCGCTTTTGCGTTCAGCTTGCAGGCGCTCGGTGCCCGCCGCGTGGGACAGGCTGTAGACGTAAGCCGCAAGCAGTTGCACCTTGTCATTGCCGAGCAGCTCATTCTGCGCTGGCATATGGCCCTGGCGGCCATGACGGATGGTCTGTTGCAGTTGCGCCAGGCTGGTGCCGTAGATGAAGCCGGCCGGCAAGGTCAGGTCTGGCGCGCCCATGGCTTCGGTGCCTTTACCGTTGGCACCGTGGCAGGCGACGCAGGTGGTGTTGAACGCCTGCTGGCCTGCTTGCAGGTCGGCGCCGCTGTCTGCCGGCAGCGGCAGGCCCGCCAGATCATGGCGCACATACGCGGCCACGTTCTTGACGCCGGCTTCGCCCAGCACTTCGCCCCAGGCCGGCATCGCGGCCATGCGACCGCCCATGATGGTGGCCTTGATGGTTTCGGCACTGCCGCCCCAGCGCCAGTGGCTGTCGGCCAGGTTCGGGAAGCCGAAGGCACCCTTGGCGTCCGAGCCGTGGCAGACCGAGCAGTTGGAGGCGAACAAGCGGCCACCCATCTTCAATGCCTGCGGGTCCTTGGCGACTTCTTCCAGCGGCATGGCGGCGAACTTGGCGAAGATCGGCCCGAATTTGGCGTCGGCCCTGGCCATTTCCTTTTCCCATTCATGGGCGCCGGTCCAGCCATTTTCGTAGCCGGGCAAGATGCCTTTCCAGTTGCCCAGGCCCGGGTAGAGCACCAGGTAGCCGACGGAAAACACCAGGGTGCCGGCGAACAACAGGAACCACCACTGCGGCAACGGGTTGTCGTACTCCTCGATGCCGTCGAAGCTGTGGCCCATGGTCTGGTCGACACTGCCCTTGGTCTCGCCCTTGCGGGTGCCGATCAGCAGCCAGGTCAGACCGATCAGGCTGCCGATGGTCAGTACGCTGATCCACGTACTCCAGAAGGTGGTCATGGCCGGGTGCTCCTTGTTGCGGGGTCTTGGGGGTTGGCGATGTCGGCGGGCGGCTCGTCGGCGAACGGCAGCAGGCGTGCTTCGGCAAATTCCGGGCTGCGCTTGCTGCTGAACACCCACAGGGTCAGGCCGATGAAGGCCACGAACACCACGACCGTGCCCAGGCCGCGGATCATTCCAGTGCTCATTTCAAGGAACATAGGCTCACCTCTTGCTCTTGATGGCAGTGCCGAGCACTTGCAGGTAGGCCACCAGGGCGTCCATCTCGGTCTTGCCGTTGAGGGAGGCCACGCTGGCGCTGATGTCGTCATCGGTGTACGGCACACCCAGGGTGCGCATGGTGCGCAGCTTGGTTTCGGTGTGGCTGCTGTCAACCGCCTGAGTCACCAGCCATGGATAGGCCGGCATCTTCGACTCGGGCACCACGTTGCGCGGGTTGTACAGGTGGGCGCGATGCCAGTCATCGGAGTAGCGCGCGCCGACCCGGGCCAAGTCCGGCCCGGTGCGCTTGGAGCCCCACAGGAACGGGTGGTCCCAAACGCTTTCACCGGCTACCGAGTAGTGGCCGTAGCGCTCGGTCTCGGCGCGGAACGGACGGATCATCTGCGAATGGCAGCCGACGCAGCCTTCGCGGATATAGATGTCACGGCCTTCCAGTTGCAGCGCGGTGTAGGGCTTCATGCCGTCCACCGGTTTGTTGGTCACGTCCTGGAAGAACAGCGGCACGATCTGGGTCAGGCCGCCAATACTCACGGCCAGGACCATCAGCAGCATCAACAGGCCGACGTTTTTTTCGATTGTTTCGTGTTTCATGGCGGACTCCTCAAGCCATCTGCGCGGCAGCGGCGGCTTCGTCAGGCTGGTAGGCCCGCACGGTGCGCCAGGTGTTGTAGGCCATCAGCAACATGCCGAAGAGGAAGATTGCCCCGCCCGCCAACCGCACGACGAAGCCAGGGTGGCTGGCCACCAGGGTTTCGACGAAGGAGTAGGTCAGGGTGCCGTCCTCGTTCACCGCACGCCACATCAGGCCCTGGGCGATGCCGTTGACCCACATGGAGGCGATGTACAGCACGGTGCCGATGGTCGCGAGCCAGAAGTGCGCGTTGATCAGGCCGATGCTGTGCATTTGGGGGCGGCCGAAGACTTTCGGGATCATGTGATACAGCGCGCCGATGGAAATCATCGCCACCCAGCCCAAGGCACCGGCGTGAACGTGGCCGATGGTCCAGTCGGTGTAGTGGGAGAGGGCGTTGACAGTCTTGATGGCCATCATCGGGCCTTCGAAGGTCGACATGCCGTAGAACGCCAGGGATACCACCAGGAACCGCAGGATCGGGTCGCTGCGCAATTTATGCCAGGCACCCGAGAGGGTCATCATGCCGTTGATCATGCCGCCCCAACTCGGCGCCAGCAGGATCAGCGACATCACCATGCCCAGCGACTGTGCCCAGTCCGGCAGCGCGGTGTAGTGCAAGTGGTGCGGGCCGGCCCAGATGTACAGGGTGATCAGCGCCCAGAAGTGCACGATGGACAAGCGATAGGAATACACCGGACGCTCGGCCTGCTTGGGCACGAAGTAATACATCATCCCCAGGAAGCCGGTGGTCAGGAAGAAGCCCACGGCGTTGTGGCCGTACCACCATTGCACCATCGCATCGGTGGCCCCGGCATACACCGAGTAGGATTTGGTGAAGCTCACCGGCAGTTCCAGGTTGTTGACGATGTGCAGGATCGCCACGGTCAGGATGAACCCGCCGAAGAACCAGTTACCGACATAGATGTGTTTGGTGTTGCGCTTGGCCACAGTGCCGAAGAACACGATGGCGTAGGCGACCCAGACGATGGTGATCAGAATGTCGATCGGCCACTCCAGTTCGGCGTATTCCTTGGAGCTGGTGTAGCCCAGCGGCAGGCTGATGGCCGCCAGTAGAATCACCAACTGCCAGCCCCAGAAGCAGAACGCGGCCAGTTTCGGGGCGAACAATTGAGTCTGGCAGGTGCGTTGCACCGAATAGAACGAACTGGCGAACAGGGCGCAGCCGCCGAAGGCGAAGATCACCGCGTTGGTATGCAACGGGCGCAGGCGGCCGAAGCTGGTCCACGGCAAATCGAAGTTGAGCTGTGGCCAGACCAATTGGGCCGCGAGAAAAACCCCGAGCCCCATGCCGACGATGCCCCACACCACCGTCATAATGGCGAATTGGCGGACCACCTTGTAGTTGTAGGCGGTACTGATAGATGTGTTCATGGTTCCCCATCCACGGTTCAGCCGAAGTGAGCGCCTGCGCAAGGCAGTGCGGCGTTCTTCGCCTGGAGTTATAGGCAGACTAAAAGCGAGGCAAGCATGGACAAACAGCACAAGGCCAGTATTGATAGAGATCAATGGGCGCGATGTGTGGCCGAACACGGCTGGCTATGGACAGCGGCGCAAACGGGTGTCAGCGCCGAGCCACCGACCCTGATCCTCGCCCATGGCGCCGGAGCGCCGATGGACAGCGGGTTCATGAACGAAATGGCCGCGCGCCTTGCCGGGCATGGCATCAACGTGTTGCGTTTCGAGTTTCCCTACATGGCTCAACGACGCCTGGACGGCGGTAAACGTCCGCCGAACCCGACTCCCAGGTTGCTGGAGTGCTGGCGCGAGGTGTACGCCACGGTGCGGCCTTATGTCGCTGGGCGGCTGGCCATTGGCGGCAAGTCCATGGGCGGGCGCATGGCGAGCCTGCTGGCCGATGAGCTGGAAGCTGATGCCCTGGTGTGCCTGGGGTATCCCTTCTACGCGGTGGGCAAACCGCAGAAGCCGCGGGTCGAGCACTTGGCAGAACTGAAGACCCGGACCTTGATCGTCCAAGGCGAGCGTGATGCGTTGGGTAACCGCGAGGCAGTGCAGGGTTACGTGCTGTCACCGAGTATCGAGGTGATGTGGCTGGAGGCGGGGGATCATGATCTGAAACCGCTCAAGGCCTCGGGGTTTAGCCATGAGCAGCATTTGGAGGCGGCGGCGGGCAGGGTGGCCGGGTTTCTTCAGTAGGCTCCTTGCTGGCTATCAAGGCCTCATCGCGAGCAGGCTCGCTCCCAC
>NZ_JABWQV010000021.1 GCF_014268615.1 Pseudomonas tehranensis
CCGCTGGGCTGCGAAGCAGCCCCAAAACCAAGCAACCCGGTGTACGAGTCGAAACCGCATCAGACAGACGACGACTGCTCCGCAGCCGAACGGGGATAAATCCCCTCGCCACAGGGATTAACCATATCCCCGGTCCAAACAAGGTAAGGCCTGCTATCCTCCAGCCCTTACAGCGAACCACCCAACCCAAACCGCTTCCTCAAGCCTTTTTCCAGCAATGCTTTGGGCAGCAAACCGGCCATCAACGGCAACGCCCGGCTGCCATTACCCAGGCGCAGCAGGCGCGGGGGCTTGGGTTGCTGCACGGCCTTGAGCAGGCCTGCGGCAAAATCGCTCGCCGGGGTCGGGTTGTCCTGGGATGCTTTGGCGCGGCTGCGGATGCCGTCGCGCAGAGGCCACCAGGGTGACTGTTCGCTGATCAGTTGCTCGGCTTCATGGCCGGCATTTTTGGCGAAACTGGAGGCGATGGCGCCGGGCTGGACTTCCATTACGCGGATGCCGAACGGTGCCAGTTCCATGCGCAGCGCATCGCTCAAGGCATGCACCGCCGCCTTTGAGGCGCAGTAGGCGCCGGCAAATGGCGTCACCAGCACGCCGGAAACGCTGCCGATGTTCACCACCAATCCCTTGGCCCGGCGCAGCACCGGGAACAGTGCGCGGGTCACCCCGACGATGGCGAACACATTGGTTTCGAACTGGCGCTGCATGGCCGGCACACCACCGTCCAATAGCGGCCCCATGGCGCCGTAACCGGCATTGTTGATCAGCACATCGAGGCCGCCGTGCTGCTGGTTGATGCGTTCGCTCAACTGTTCCAAGGCCTGGCCATCATTGACGTCCAGCTGTATGGCGGTAAACCCGGCAGCACTGAGCAGCGCCACGTCCTCATCCTTGCGAGCACTGGCCCATACTTGATAGCCGGCGGCCTTGAAGACATCGGCGAGGGCGCGGCCGATGCCGCTGGAACATCCGGTAATCAACGCAACGGGCATGGCCATTCCTTATGCAAACAATGAGAGGGATCAGTTGGAGAAGCTGCCTTGCAATCGTTCGGCGCGAAACTCCAGGGTTTGTGGACGATATCCGGGACGCAGCGGCGGCAAGGGCAGGCAGTCCTGCCAGTCAGCGCCGGGCTGCAACTCGCCTGGGCCTCGATAACGCGGTGCGGTGTACTGATTGTCGGCCAGGTTGATGGTGTCGCCGGGTGCATAAGCCGCGATCCGCCAGCGCAGTTCGATCAGCGGTACATCGTTGCCATTGGTCATGTTCAGCAACAGCGGACGGTCGGCCGGGCAGCGGTCGGGGGCGTAGCTGACGCGCAGATCCAGGCGCGCCAGTTGCCGGGTTTCGCGACTGTCCTCCCAGATTACCCACGCGGCCACCAGTCCCAGACCGACGAACGCCGCCAGGGACACCGGCAACGCCTTGGCCGGATAGCGCAGCAGCAGGATGAGCCAGGTGATGACCAGCAAGACGCCGATAAGCATGGTTGAAGCCTCCGTTATCGTCACACCATCCTACCGGAGGGGGCGGGCCGTGGATATTCATCCGTCTCGGGCCGTCGGTCGCCGCTGTCATATCTGACAGTAGGCAAGGGTTGTCTGCCCTTGTTAGATGCCGGTTACGAGGCAGCGGTGCTACGACCAAGAGGTCTGATTAGATGGGTATGGATCAGAGAACCCCGAGGCTGATGGCCTTTGACCCAAGGAATTTACCGGTTCGCTCGGTCGACTATTGGCGCAACGTCGAGAACGGACCCACGCAAGAGCGTGTCACTCGCAGCCTTTTCGATGCCGCCGGTCGTTTGGCAAAACAGTGGGATCCTCGATTGTGGTGTTTGCAACAAGACGATCAGTCGGCGCCGGCCAACCTTGCGACGGTTTATTCGCTGTCCGCTGCCGCGCTGCGTACCGATAGCGTCGATGCGGGCTTGCAGATCGATCTGCCTGGGCTCGCCGGCGAGGGTTTGCGGGCGTGGGACGGTCGGGGAACGCATCGCGAGGTGGGCTACGACGACCTGCTCCGTCCCGTGGTGGTGCTCGAACAGGGCGCCGGGCAACCGCGTCGCTGCATGGAGCGGTTGAAGTACGGTTCCCCGGGCCGGGGCGATCGCGACCATAACCAGTACGGGCAGTTGATCCGCCACGATGACCCAGCAGGTAGCGTGCAGATGGAGTCGTTTGCCCTCACCGCGCAGAACCTTGTCCAGAACCGTCGCTTCATCCTTGATGCCGTCGCTCCCGACTGGCCGGAGCCGGAAGCCGAGCGTGAAACATTGCTCGAACCCGGCGAGGGCGCCCGGTCAACCTGGTGCCTTGGCCCCCAGGGCGACGTGCTGGAGCAAATGGATGCCCTGGGCAATCGACAACGCAAAAGGCTGACCCTCGATGGCCGGTTGCGTGAAACTCACTTGTTATTAAACGGGCAGGACACATGGCAGCCGCTGGTCAGCGATATTCGTTACAACGCCGACGGGCAAATAGCGCAGGAGACGGCCGGGAACGGTGTGCAGACCCTGCTTGAATACAGCCCCGACGACGGCCGGTTGATGGAGCGCCGCGCCAGGCGCGCCGACCAGGTGCTGCAAGACCTGTTCTACACCTATGACCCCATGGGTAACGTGCTGAGCATCGAGGACAAGGCCCTGCCGGTGCGCTACTTCGCCAATCAGCGTGTCGAGCCCGCCAGCCGTTTCAGCTACGACAGTCTTTATCAGGTGACCGAAGCCAGCGGCTGGGAGGCGGGCGCTGCCAACCAGGGACCGGAGTCCGTTGGCCGCCTCGACCCGGCGGCGGTGAGCAACTACCGGCAGACCTACCGCTACGATGAGAGCGGTAACTTGCTGGAACTGACCCATGTCGGCGCTCAGAATCATGGCCGCCAGTTGCAAGCGGCCCGCTACAGCAATCGTTGTTTGCCGTACCGCAACGGCGTGCCTCCAACTGAAGATGACATCTGCGCCGCGTTCGATGCGCGGGGCAATTGTCTGGAACAGGATGAGGGGCGTTTCCTGGCTTGGGATCTGCGCAACCAGTTGAGTTCGGTCACCCCCATCGAACGCGCCTCAAGGCTTAACGACGGTGAGATTTATGTCTATGACGGTAGCGGTCTGCGCGTGCGCAAATTGCGCACACTGCAAGCCGGTGCCCGGACGCTGGCCACCGAGGTGCGTTATTTGCCTGGGTTGGAACTGCGTGCCGACAGCGGCACTGGGGAGTCTCTCCAGGTCATCATCGTCCAGGGTGGGCTCAACAGTGTGCGGGTATTGCATTGGGAAAGCCCATCACCTGCGGGGGCCAATGACCTCTATCGATACAGTTTTACCGACCACTTGGGTTCGACCAGCCTGGAGCTTGCCCAGGACGGGCGAATCATCAGCCGCGAGCACTTCTATCCTTTCGGCGAGACCGCGTACCTGGCGGGACCTGATGGGGTGGAGGTCAGTTACAAGACGGCCCGTTACTCAGGTAAGGAGCGGGACGCAACGGGGTTGTATTACTACGGCTATCGGTACTACATGCCCGGCCTGCAGCGCTGGCTTAATCCGGACCCTGCGGGAGATATCGATGGGCTGAACCTGTACGCGATGGTCAGCAATAACCCGCTGACTTTTCGGGACGCGGAGGGGCTTAACAAGACTGGAAAGTACGAAATTGAAGTGGGCGTGAAAAACCGACTGAAGCTCACAGCGGCGGCGCTGACGAGCAGGGTGGGCGTGTTCAAGGAGGCCACGGGAAAGTACAGCGATGTGAACGACTTCAAAGTGGTGGAGGTCGGTGCATTCAATGACTATCTGGTGGGAGGCGATGAGGTCAAACAGAATCTGCAACGCTACAAGCAACGCTATAAAGCCCTCTCCAACGAAACCACGAGTTCGAAGGTCGTTGGACAACCTTCAAACTTCGGTCTGGGGGCCAGCATTTCCAGTTACATGTTGCGCAGTGCCAACGATGTATTCGTGGACGAGCCAATCGATCCGGACGCTTTGAACAGACACCCTGATTTCGTCGTTGAGCGGCGCTTTTTCGCGGTCATGAAAAAATCCGACAAGTTGAAACCGCCTGAGGAACGACAGATTTATGGTCTGGCCGAATTGAACGCGTTTACAACGAAGGGAAAAACGGAAGTGGATGTTGTGCAAGTGGTCGTCCACCCTGAAACCCAGGGTGACGGGGCCTTGAAAAAGGAGGCGTTGGCGCAGGCCAGCTCAGTGGCGCGGCTGCCGATGCTGAAGGGGGTGGGGACATTCTTGACGGTGCATGCCATCAAGGCCATTTCCAAGGGGGCGGATATCCGGAAAATCAGAACGGACGCGGTCAATCCGCGCTCGGCCAGGATTGCCGAAAAGTTTGATGCCAAGCGAGTGGTCAATCAATAAAAAAGCCCCCACCCAACCCACTGCGGATAGGGGACGCAGTGGGCTGGACGGGGGCTTCTTTTTTTCTACCGAGCGTTACTGCGCGATGGTTTTCACCGACACGCCACGTTCGATCGGAGTTGAGCGACCGTAGATGTCTTCAAAGCGCTCGATGTCGTCTTCGCCCAGGTAGCTGCCGGACTGCACTTCGATGATTTCCAACGGGATCTTGCCCGGGTTGCGCAGACGATGAACCGAGGCGATCGGGATATAGGTCGACTGGTTTTCGCAGAGCAGGAACACATTCTCATCGCAGGTCACTTCGGCGGTGCCGCTGACCACGATCCAGTGTTCGGCGCGGTGGTGGTGCATCTGCAGCGACAGGCACGCACCCGGCTTGACCGAGATGTGCTTGACCTGGAAACGACCGCCCATGTCCACCGAATCATAGGAACCCCACGGACGATAGACCTCGCAATGGTTCTGGGTTTCGGTGCGGCCCTGGGCGTTGAGGGTGTTGACCATTTGCTTGACGCCTTGGACCTTGTCCTTGTGGGCGATCATCATGGCGTCCTTGGTTTCGACCACCACAATGTTGTCCAGGCCGATCACCGACACCAGCTTGCCGTTGCCATGGATCATGCAGTTACGGCTGTCCTGGACGACGACGTCGCCCTTGGTGACGTTGCCGTTGGCGTCCTTGGGGTTGACTTCCCACAGCGACGACCAGCAGCCGACATCGCTCCAGCCGGCCGACAGTGGCACCACGCAGGCGCGCTGGGTCTTTTCCATGACGGCGTAGTCGATGGAATTGTCCGGGCAGCAGGCGAAGGTGGCTTCGTCGAAGGTGATGGTGTCGGGGGTCTGCTCGCTGCGCTCCAGGGTCAGCAGGCAGGTGTCGTAGATGTCCGGATCGTGCTTTTTCAGCTCTTCGAGGAAACGGCTGGCGCGGAACAGGAACATGCCGCTGTTCCAGAAGTAACCGCCGGCTTCGACGAACTCGGTGGCGCGCTTGACGTCGGGTTTTTCGACGAAGTGCGAAACGCGGCTCACCCCTTCAGGCAGCAGGGCATCGTTGGTCGACTTGATGTAGCCATAACCGGTTTCCGGTTTGGTGGCCGGTACGCCGAACAGCACCATTTCGCCACGCTCGGCGGCCACGGTGGCCAGGGCCAATGCGCGTTGCAGGGCCTTCTGGTCTTCCAGCACGTGGTCGGCCGGCAGGACCAGCATCAGCTCGTCGCGACCTTCATTGACCAGCATCATCGCCGTCAGCGCCACGGCCGGCGCGGTGTTGCGTCCGAACGGTTCCATCAGAATGCGCTGGGCTTCCAGCTTGCGGTTGGTCAACTGCTCGTTGACGATGAACCGGTGGTCTTTGTTGCAAACCACGATCGGGGTGTCCATGCCTTCGAACACCAGGCGCTCGAGGGTTTGCTGGAACAGGGTGTGTTCGCCGGTCAGGGCCAGGAACTGTTTAGGGAATTGCTTGCGCGAAAGCGGCCAAAGACGTGAGCCGCTACCACCTGACAAGATCACCGGAATCATGTTTGTTACTCCTACAAATCGAAATGGTTTTTAGAGCTACTGCGTTCTGTCGTTTCACTCTCTTGTTGTTGTTCCGTACCTGAGTGACTGACCTTTGCTGTAGGAGCTGACGAGTGCAGCGAGGCTGCGATCTTTGCGCTAACACTTGAATCCCAAGCGAAAGATCAAGATCAAAAGATCGCACCCTGCGGCAGCTCCTACACAAATAGGCGTTCAGCCCTCAGGTGAATTGATCAGCGGGTCGACACTGGGCGTTTTACCCACACTGGCGACAGGCTGCTGCCCGAACCGGTGACGTACAGTACGGCCGCTTCGCCGCGTTCCAGGGCCACGGGCTTGAGATCGCCGACTTTCTTGTCGCCGTCGAACAGCGCCAGGCTCACTTTCACCGGGTTGATTTCACGCTCGCCACGGCTCTTGGCCGCCACCGTCTTGACCACTTCGGTCTTGCCATCGGCGGTCTTGAGGGTCAGTGGTTTGTCGCTGAGGTTCTGCACGCGTACCAGGGACTTCTGCTTGTTCTTGAACGGCGGTTCTTCAATCAACTGAGGCTGGCCGCTGGCGTTGTTGACCAGGGTGTAATAGTGATCGGGGGCCAGTTTTACCGGGACGGTCTGACTGCCGACCTTGGCGCTGTAGTCGCCGCCGGGCATGAAGCTGAAGTCAGTGCTGGCCAGTGGTGCTACGTCGCTCAGGTTGGTGCTGCCGACGGTGGCGCTGACTTCGGCATTGCTGGCGTTGTAGATCCGCACGAAGCTCGAACCTTTTGGCGCAACCGGACCGTACAGGGCCGAGTCACCGGCAAAGGCGGACAGGGAAAGGGCGCTCATGCTGGCAACCAGGGCAACGGCCTTGAGGGAGCGAGCGGCGAGACGGCGAGGAGTTGTAGTGAAAGTCATGGTGGACCTCTCTTTCAGTTTTGCGCCCGGTCGGGCGTCTCGGATGGGGTGTTGGCAGCGACGTTCTGTTGGCGCGCGCCGGCTTGTTTGAGTTCTGCGACCCACTGCGGGTCGGCGTCACCGATTTCGTTGTTCACAGGCAGATAACGTTCAGGAAACTCCCAGATCAGCACCTGTGGCGGGCTGTTCTTGAAGGCGTCGCTCTTGAGGTAGCTGAGCATCGGCAGAATCGGGCCATGGCCGTCTTCGGCGTAGTTCACGACGTCGCTGTTGAGGGCCTGCTTGAGGGCGCCGACGAAGTTCCAGTTGGGGTTGGCGCTGTAACTGGTGCCGATCAGCGCCACGGGTACCTGGGCATCTGTAAACAGCGCGTCGCCTTCGGCCGGCTGGTCGTCGGCTTCACGGGTGGTGCGTTTGACCAGCGGCTCCTGGGCTGGCATCAGGTTTTCGAACAGCGGGTCCAGGGGCAGGAACTGACGCAGGTCGCCCTTATGAGTGATTTTTTCCGCAATCTCGGTGACGAAGCGTTGTGGCTCGCCGTTGAGTGGGGTGCGCTCGGCAATCGTCTTCGCCAGCTTCTCGGCGGCGACCTGCGCGCCTTCCGGGGTCCAGTGGGTGTCGGTGCGCAGGAACACTTGCTGGCCGCTTTGCTTGGCCTGTTGCATCGGGCCGAGCAGGTCAGGGGCCAGGATCTTGTCTGCCGCCACACGGGCATGGAAATCCTGGTAGAGGTTGGCGTGAATGCTCGAAGGCTTCACTTCACCCAAGTGCTCCGGATACAACCGCACCTTGGCCGGCACGATGGCCATGACCAGGGTGATGCCCTGTTCCTTGAGCTTCTGGCGCACGCCTTCGACCAGCGCGTAGTTGCCTTGCAGGTTCTGTTCTTCGTTGACGATCGGATTGAACTCTTCGTCGCTGTACAGCCACTGGTCGCGGCCCAGGACCACGCCTTTGCGGCCCTCGTTGAACAGCTTGTAGTCCAATGCCGCCCAGATGTTGGTACCCAGGCGCTTGATCGGGAACTCTTCGTCGTAGTGCGTCTCGACGGCTTTGCTCCAGCGACCGTTGAGCACGGTCGCGTCGGGGTTGGTGCTGAAGCCGAAGAAGCTGCGCACCGACCACAGGCCCAGGACCGTCAAGGTCAGCAAGAACAGTGCGATGTAGAAGATGCGTAATGAGCGGGTCATGTTCAGATCCCTCAGAACTGGAAGTAAAGGAACGGCGAGAAGCTTTGCGCCGAGAGTTTGAGAATCGAGGCAATGAACAACATCAGCACCAGGGCGCGCATTGCATAGCGTGACCAGTCCGCGGTCCAGTAGGCCGGTTGCACCTGGGCTTCGACGCCTACGGTGTAGCCCGGTTCATGAATGTTCGACGGGTTTTCACCCGGGACGGCTTTGATCAGCCCTGGTTGAGCCGTAGCCGGACCGTCGGCCTCGGTGTTCACTTCAGGTTTGGTCTTGACCGGTGGCTGATTGGTGTAGAGATCGCGCAGGCCGAAGAAGGCGAGGGTGGCGTAGGCCACCGCCAGCGTGGCGATTTGCAGACCGGTGAGGTTGGCGCGGGTCAGTTCCGACAGCGACCAGTCGCCGAAGCTGAACATGGCGCTGTACATGCGGCCGGCTACGTGCAGGTTCTCGGCACGGAAGATCACCCAGCCCATCACCACCAGCAGGAACGTCAGTGCCCAGCGGATCGGATTCAGAGCGCGTGGCGTGGTGTTGATGCCGACTGCTTTTTCGATGGCCAGCCACATACCGTGCCAGGCGCCCCAGATCACGTAGGTGATGTTCGCGCCGTGCCACAGACCACCGAGCAGCATGGTCAGGAACAGGTTGCGATAGGTCATCAACGTGCCTTTGCGATTGCCGCCCAGGGTGATGTAGAGGTAATCGCGCAGCCAGGTCGACAGGCTGATGTGCCAGCGCCGCCAGAACTCGGTGATCGACTGGCTGATGTAGGGCTGCTTGAAGTTTTCCATGAAACGGAAACCCATCATCAAGCCCAGGCCGATGGCCATGTCGCTGTAGCCGGAGAAGTCGAAGTACAGTTGTGCGGTGTAAGCCAGGGCGCCGAGCCAGGCATCGCCCGTTGTGGGGTTCTCCAGGGCAAAGCAATGGTCGGCCACCACCGCCAGGGTGTCGGCGATGAACACCTTCTTGATGAAACCCTGCATGAAGCGCGTGCAGCCTTCGGAGAACTTGTCCAGGGTGTGGGTGCGGTTGTTGAACTGATCGGCCAGGTCGCGGAAACGCAACACGGGGCCGGCGATCAGGTGCGGGAAGATCGCCACGAACGCTGCGAAGTCGATCAGGTTGTGGGTCGCCGGGGTATCACCGCGATACACGTCGATGATGTAGCTGATGGACTCGAAAATGTAGAACGAGATCCCGATCGGCAACAGCACGTGGGTCAGGATGAACGGATTGAGACCGAAGCCGGTAATGATCGCGTTAAGGCTGTCCACACCGAAGTTGGCGTACTTGAAATAGCCCAGGATGCACAGGTCCACGCCCACGCCGAGCAACAGCCAGCGCTGGGCCGGTTTGGTGCGCACGCCGGCGGCGCCGACTTTCAGGCCGATCCAGTAGTTCCACAGGGTGACACCGGCGAACAACGCCAGGAAGTCCACGCGCCACCAGGCATAGAACACATAGCTGGCCAGCAATAACAGCAGGTTGCGATAGCGTTGCCCGCTCAAGTAGTACAAGCCGAGAAAGATCGGCAAGAACAGGAACAGGAACACGTTGGATGAAAATACCATCCCGATCTCTCCATGTTGAATCAACAGTCAAGGGCCAGAGCCCCCCCAAACCCCCCCATGAAAACCGGGGGCTCATTACATTCCAAAACAGACCAGACTCCCTGTGGGAGCGAGCCTGCTCGCGATGACGGCGTACCAGTCGACATTTTTGGTGAATGTCAGACCGCTATCGCGAGCAGGCTCGCTCCCACAGGATTCCCCGCCTCGCAGGGAGCCTGCGGTCAGCTTCCTTTCTCACCTTTTTCCCATGAAGGGTCGTACACCTTGGTCAAGTCCCCGCCGAGGCGGAACGTCTTGAACGGCTGCATTTCATGCTTGCGCTCCAGCACATCCTCGGGGCAGGTGTAGAGGCTGCAGAACGGTTCGAGCCAGGCGAACTTGGAATCGACTTTCAGATCCTTCATGTCCTGTTCATCGCCGTTCTTGTCTTCGAAGATGTCCGGATCTTTCACCCCGGCCAGGACCTGGTCAGCCAGGCGCTTGAGGGCGCCGTTGTTTTCCTGGCGCAGGTCCACGCCGTTGACCTGAGCGAAACTGGCAATCATCGCCAGGGGCGGCAGGGCATAGTTGTGGTAGGACAGGGCGCGTTGCTTGCGCTTGAGTTCGTTGGGCAAGAAGCCCTCGGCGTCGACCTGGTTGACGCCGACCTTGTATTCCTTGACGGCCCAGTCGAACAGGTCGCGGCGGTTGGTCGCCACGGCGGTGGCCATCACCGACCAGGCGGCCCAGTAGGAGTGGTTGTTGATTTTTTTCAGCGGCAGGTTGTCCCAGTCGCTGACCACCTGATCGGCCATCTTGCTGAACCAGCCTTCGATCAGTTGCGCCTGCTCCTGATGATTGGCCAGTGGATGTGACTCGGAGAACTTCAGGCGAACATAGGCCGACGCCATGCTTCCCAAGGCCCATTTGCGCATGGACTTGCCGGTGTGGTTGAAGTCCTTGGACATCAGCGCATCGGCCTTGGCCCAGGCGGTCAGCCAGTTCAGGGTGCATTCCAGCTGCTCGGGGCGCCCGTCGCGCATGAATTGCATCACTTGTTTGCTGATGCCGCGCTCGATCTTGGTGATGTCGGCGGTGCTGTCACGGAAGGCTTTTTCCGATTGCGTGTTCAGGGTTGCACGGGCCTTGTCGGAGCCTTCGTACTTGCTGCGAAACTGCAGCGAGCCGGTGTAAGGCGTCGGTACCGATTCGCAGCGCTCGTCAGAGCTGCCCGTCTTGAATTTTTCAATCGGTGCGAAGTAACCCTGGGGCGGGCGTAGCGGGGCCGCAGCCTGCGTCGCGCCGGCGAATATCGCCAGGGTCAGCAGGGACGGCGCCAGCAGCGTTTTCAACGTTCGGGTGCGCATGGTTCTGGTCATGAGACGAGACCTCATTGTCCGATTTGAGCCGTTTGTTGCCCGGCTTGCGGAGATGCGTTGCGTTTGCAGACTTTCGCTTCGATTTGCTGTGGCTCGGCACCGGCTTCAGGTCCCTGGACTTCTACAGCCAGCAGGTTCTGGGAAGCCCAGTCCTCATCGGTACGCAATTGGAAGGCGAAACGTCCGTCGGTTTCGGAAGTGTCCGGTTTTTCGATCTTGATATCCTCGTGGCGCCCATTCATGTACCAGAGGGTGGCTTGTAGGGTTTTCACCGAGGTATCGGCGAAGCGGATATCGATCTGGTGGCTGCTGTTACGCAGGTCCATGTTCTTGCTGTTGACCATCAATTCGTTCTTGCCGGGCTTGAGCGCTGTTTTGCTGCTCAGCAGCGCGGGCTTGCCTTCGCAACCGTTGTTGTCCAGCAGCGCCATCATCTGGCGGTAGATGGTTTCCTGGTCCAGGCGATACAGCGGCGAGAACTCCCAGATGAGGATTTTCGGCGGGCTCTTCTGGAATTCTTCGCTGCCCAGGTACTGGATCATCGCGCCTTCCAGACCGCCACCGGGGAAGGCGACGTTGAGGATGTCGGCGCCGATGGCTTCTTGCAGGAAGCCGGCGAAGTTGTAGTTTTTGCCGCTGTGGCTGGTGCCCACGAGGGTGATCTGCGGATCACCGGAATCGCCGAACAGATCACCGCCGCCGGCTTCGCCTTTCGGCTCGGTGGTGAACTGGTCCATGTACTGGATCGCGTAGCTGGTGCCGCACAGCTGACCGGCCATGTTGTGCAGAGTGCCGGTCTTGCCCATGCGGCCGGACTTCTTGGTTTCGAATTCCTGCTTGGGAATGTCGGCGAAGGCCGGGATCTGCTTGACCTTCTCGGCCACGATCTTCGCTGTGCGCTGGGCGCCATAAGGGGTCCAGTGCTGGTCGCCACGGAAGTAGAAATCGTGGGCCGGCAGGGTGTCGGGCAGGTTTTCGTTGGTCAGCGGTGACAGGTCAGGCACCACATAACCCATCTGCGCGAAGCGCCCGAGCATGGTTTTGTAGTTGGTCAGGGCTTTGTCGAAGTCGTAGCTGGCCTTTTCCTGGGGGTTGAGTTTGTTGCGGTTCACCAGACCCCGGGTCGGTTGGTAGACGAGCACCAACTCAACGCCTTTTTTCTTGAAGGCGTCGTGCAACTGCTGCATGCGCTTGTAGCCGGCCGGGGTGGTGTCGAATTCGGTGCGCAGGTCTTCCTGGGTACGGAACAGCCAATCGCCCTGGGCCTGCACCAGCGTGGTGAAGTTCTGCTGATAGCGCGTGGTGTAGTTCTTCGCGTCATGGGCAGCAGGGCACAGGTTGCAGCACGGTTCGGCAGTAAACGTGGGGGCCGTGATTTCATCGGCGCGCGCGCCGCTGGTGGCGGCGAGAATGCCGGCAGTCAGGGCGGACAGGCCCAGAAGTTTGATCATCTGTGGGTTCATAAAGGTCATCCTCAGTCCCGCATTTCGGTCTGGCGTTCGACAGGGTCGATCAGCACGGCTTTCTGCTGGCGCACCAGCAGGTCGAGAATTTCATCCTGGCGCTCGCCCAGAATCCCCGAGAAGCTGATGCCGCTGGATTTGGTCGGCGCGAGCATGGACACGCGGTACAGCTCAACGCTCAATGGAGAGTCGATGGACAATGGGCCGCTGCCGTTGGCAGCCAGTTCGCCACCGACCACGATCAGCGAGACCTGGGCGTCGAACGGGTCGAGCTTGATGTCCCGGTCGGTGTCGGACAGGTCCTTGATGTGGCCGTAAAGGCCGGTCAGGCCGTTGGCCATGGAGACGTTTTCGTAAAGGCGGATGTTCACGCTGTTACGAATCCGGATGCCGTGGCGCCGGTTGCTGATCACTTTGTTGCCCCACAACAGGTTGTCACCACTCTCGTACAGCGTGATGCCGTCGGTGTGGTTCTTGTAGATCTCGTTGTAGGCGATCACGTTGTTCACGCTGTTACGGTCGATCACCAGGCCCGAGAGTTTGTTGTCGTAGCTGCGGTTGTTGAAAATGAAGCTGTCGTTGACCTCACGGGAAATGATGATCCCGTGCTTCTTCTTGGTCCCGTAGACAGTGTTGTCGGCGATGATCAGCCGATGGGAACGGTCGTGGGGGTCAATGCCGTAGACGATGTTGTCCTTGTAGGTGTTGCCCTTGACCACAAAGTCGTTGGTTTCGTAGCAGTAGAAGCCGTACCACATGTCCGAGAACTCGGAATCGATGATCCAGCCGGTCGGTTCCGGGCGCTTGAGGACCTTGGCCATGTTGGGCGTGTACTGGGAAATACTCACCCCGTACGACTTACTGTTGGCGTAGCCGAAGCTGGCCATTTTGGTATTGACGATGTAAGTCTCGGTGCCGCCCCAGGACAGCAGGAACGGGCGGAATTCGTTGGCCGAGCGGAACGTGGCGGGGCCATTGTCCTTTTCGCGCCAGCCGGTGACCTTGGTATCGCGGATGTACATCTTTCCATCGTTGACCAGGAACGAGCCGCCCTCTTGGGACAGGCGCAGCTCCTGGGTCTGTTGGTCGATTTCCAGAATGCCTTTTTCACCCACCACAATGGGAATCCTGGCCAGGAAGACCCCCGGCGAGGTTTCCTTGAGGTACTGCTTGGGCACTTTCTTGGCCAGGTCCTTGAGGTTCATGTAGCCATCGTCGATGAAGATGGCCTGTGGGATGCCGTGCTGGCGCACCACCCACTCGGCCATCTTGTTGTCGCCGCCGATGAAGTCCTTCAAGGCGTTTTCCTGCATCATCCGGCGTACGCTGACCTTGCCGGGCTTGCTGCGCACGATCTTGGCCGCGGCCGCTTCGGCGGTGAAGCCTGTGAGGTCGGGCAGGGTCGGCGCAGCCAGTTCCAGCGGAGCGGTCGGCGCGCTGCTGACGGTGTAGGTCTTGGCTTGTTGCAGTTCCTTGACCACGTTGCCCGGTTTGACCACCGGTTCAACGTTGGCGAACGCCGACGAGCCGGCCAGCAGCAACGCTGCGGCCAACAGGCTGATCGAACCTTTCATCGCCTGGCTGTTCCTGAGGTAGCGGTTCATATCGGGCACTCCCATGGTCATTCGCATCAGAAGCGCCAGATCACGTCGACAAAGGCGCGATGCATGTATGAATCGACCTCTTTGCCGTAGGCGTCGCCAGGCTTGAACACACCGCCGCGAAAGCGCACCAGCGCCGACGGCTCGTCGATGGACTGGCTCAGCGCGGCCGGCAGCAGGCCTTGCTTGAAGTACTTGGTGACCACCAGGTCGACTTCCTGGCCCAGGTCCTTGTTACCGTCGCGCAATGGCAGGGACGAGGTGGACAGGATTGCGCCGGTCACATCGTCGGTGTTGTTTTGCACCGCGTTGATGCCGTTGCTGCCCACCGGCTTGTTGCCGTCCACGCGCCAGAACTTGTGGTACACCAGGCTTGCGTCGTATTCGTCTCGCAACTGCCAGGAACCGAACAGGCTGGCACTCTGGGTGTTGGCCATTTCGCCACGGAAGGCTTCACCGAAACGGTGGACGCGCGAGCGGGTGCCGGTGTAGTTCGAGCGGTTACTTTGCAGACCGTTCTGTTCGTAGTCCTCGCTGGCGCGGGCATAGGCCGCGCCGACTTGCCACTGCGGGTCCAGGCGCAGGCGGATGCCCAGGTCGGTGGCCCAGCCATCGACGTCGTCGCTGCGCTTGAGTTGGGCGGGGCGCGTGCCGTCGGCGTTGAGCGGGTTGACGGTGTCGCGATCGCCGGTCATGCCGGTGAGGCTGGCCCAGTAGTTGACGGTGTTGGTATTGCGCCAGTTGTAGGCGTCGCTATTGGCTTCCAGGCCCAGCCAGGACAGGTCACCGTTCTGGGTCTTGTCCAGGGAGTCGGTGGCTTCGCCCGGGGTCGGGTAATCGAGGCTGCCATTGTCGTGGGTGTGGTGGGCGCGGATCCCGGCCCACTGGCCTGGCATCCACTGGTAGCCCACGTCACCGTAGACGTGCAGGCGGTCCTTGTCGTCGGGCGCCAACTCCTTGAGGTCGGTGCGGTATTCGCTGAAACGCTCGGCAACACCCAGGTTGGCCCGCAACAAGGTGGTGTCGAAGGTCCAGTTCAGGGCTTCGATATTGGTGTCGCGCCATTGGCCGTCTTCGTTGCGCAGGCGCTGGCGACCGAACTTCAGCTGCTCGCCCGGGTAAGGGGTCAGGCCCCGATAGCCAATCCAGAACTCGCGCATGGCCAGGTAGTTCTTCTTGACTTCGCGATCACCGCTGTCGGTTTGCGCGGTTGCGTCATCGGACTGTTGCAGGGTGTCGGTCTCGATGGTGTCGGTAGACGTCACGGCCTGGGCCATGGCGTAGGCGCTCCAGGCACCGCGTTCACCGTAGATCCATGGACGCAGGTCCAGACCGATACCGTTGACGTCGCCGCCGCGCTGGGTGCCGAGGTCGCGATCGTCTTCGGACTGGGCGGTGATTTTCACGTCCAGCCCGAAGTTCTGGTCTTCAGTCAGGGCCGCCAGGGTCGGGCAGGACCACAGCAGGGCAAACGACAGGCCAATACCGGCCTGCACAAAAGGATTGAGCTTCAAAGGCTTCATAGAGGTTCCTCGCCGTCATCTTCTTTTAGGGCTTGCAGTTCCAGCGTATCGGGGCTCATGGCGCCGCGAATGGCCTGCTCTTGTTGTAGCAGGCGCTGGGCTTGTGCAAGCTGGTTCGGCGGTAATTGGGCTTCGAGGGTCTGGGCAAGCTCGATGGCTTGCGGGGTGTTCTGGACCTTGGCCAACTGACTGAACACATAAGCATTGACCGGGTCGGGCTTGGTGCCCTTGCCTTGGGAGAACAACTGGGCGATGGCGAAGTCAGCGCTGTTCTGGCCGTTGCGCGCGGCCTTGAGCAGATGGTCCAGGGCCTTTTGCGAGTACACCTGGCCCAGGTAACCACGGCGATAGATCTGGCCCAGGTAGTAATCGGCGGCCACTTCGCGGCCAACGGCTTTCTGGAAATGCGCTTCGGCGACCTTGGCGTCAGCCGGTACCCACTTGCCTTCGTAGTACAGCTTGCCCAGCAACAGATCGGCACGCGGCTGATCGGCGGCGCGGCCGTTTTCCAGGTACTGCATCATCTTGTCGACGTCACCCAACTCGGGGAAGTCGTAGAGAATCTGCGCCAGGCTGACCCAGGCAGCGGGATAGCCAGGGGCGATGCCTTCGAGCAACGACTGTGCGGTCTTTTCGTCGGTCTTGCCCAGGTTCGCATCGGCCAGGACGCGGGCGACGCTGTCCACGCGCTGGGCAGACACGGTGCCACTCTGATGACCGGCCTGCATTTGCTTGAGCAACTCGGCCTGCTGTTCAGGCTGGCCGCGTTTCTGATAGACCGTGGCCAGTTCGACGTAGCAGATATCGGTGGTAGCCAATGCGGCCTTGCAGACTTTTTCCACTTCATCCAGATGCTGGTCGTAGGTGCCCTGGGTGCGATAGAGCAGAATCTGCGCCAGGCCCGCTTCCGGGTAACCGGCACTGCGCCATTGGCTGATCTGCTGCTGAGCGTTGACGTTCGGGAAGCTTTGAGGATATTGCAGGTACAGCATCGCCAGCGGGATGAGGGTGCCGCCCTGACCGTTGGCGAAGGCTTTCTTCAACAGGCCTTCGGCTTCGTGTTTTTCCGCTTCGCTGGAGCCGGGCTTGGCCACCAGCAGGCGGCCCAGGCGAGCCTGGGCCCGTGGCGAGATATCGGCTGCGGCGCGGTAAGTCGCCTCGGCTTTTTTCATCTGCTCGGGGTCTCGGCTGTCCACCTGGATGTCGGCCAGGCCGACCTGGGCTTCGCTGTAGCCCAGGTCTGCCAGTTGCTGATAGTTCTGCTGCGCCAGCGTGGTGTCACCGCGCTTGAGGGCCTCGTTGGCCAGGCGCTGGTCGGGCAGGCCCGCGCAGCCGGCCAGGCTCACGGCCAGCGCCAGCACGCAGAAGGCACTTGTGTGGGAGCGAGCCTGCTCGCGATGCAGGCCGCTCGGTACACCAGGCACACCGCACTTATCCCATCGCGAGCAGGCTCGCTCCCACAGGGAATGCGGCGTTTTGTTTTTTTGTGGAGTCGTCACGGGCATGTCCTCGACTTAAATACCGACAGCCATGGCTTTGTCGATCAGCCAGTTCAGGTTCGGGCCACGGTCACTGGTGACTTCTACCGGCCGGCCGGCCAGCGAGCTGTCCAGGGGTTCGTCAGGCTGGATCAGTACACGGATATCGGACGACAGGTCGGCGCTTTTCAGGCTGGTGCTGCTGACGATCTTGCCGGTACGGGTGGTGTCTTCGCCGGCAACCTGGAAGCTGACCGGGGTGCCTGGGCGCACGTCGCTGAACTGGCGATAGGAGAAGCGTGCTTCGACGTTGGCTTCGGTGCCCCGTGGGACCAGTTGGAAGATCACGTCACCCTTGCTGGCGTACTGACCGTCGGACACCAGTTGCTGGGCCACGATGCAGTCGCACGGCGAGGTCAGGGTGCCGGTCATTTGCTTGCCGAACAGTTCCTCGACCTTGGACGGTTGCAGCTGGTTGTCGTCCAGATGGCCCTTGAGCACATCGAGCATGCTGGTGCTGAACGTGGCCAGCGGGGCACCTTTGGCGGCTACGCCGTCGGCCTGGACCAGGCTCTGCACGGTGCCGTCACGCGGCATGGTGATGGAGGTGCCCGGTACATTCACCAGGCCCGCCTGGGCGTGGCTGACGAAGTACATGCCGTACACCGACTTGAAGATGAAGCCGAACGCCGCCAGGCCGACGATAAAAATCGCCAGGCTGAAGGTCACGGCCCGCAGGCGACCCAGGGCGGTCATGCCACCGTTGTCATCCTTCTGCTTGCGCGCCTTGGTGAAGTTGTCGCGTTGCAACGTCGCCAGCACATCGCCGACGCCGACGATGTCGCCGGCCAAGTGCGAGGTGATGATGTGACGCAGCGTCGAGATGTCCCGAGGCTCCAGATTCTGGAACTGGCAACCGGTGCGACCGGTCTGTCGGTCGTAGGAGCGAACCTGCAGTTCCACGTCCATGGCCAGGCCAAGGTTGTCGATCACAAATTGCAGGCGACCCTTGTACGCCTCGCCCACCTTGAGCGGCATCTGGCCGGCGTTGAAGCACAGGCCTCCGGCGGACAGGTCCAGGACCTTGACTTCCATGGGCGTACGGTCGGGGCCGAAGAAACGCAACTTGGCCGGGATTTTCACTCGGGCGTGTTGGCGCTGGGCTTCGGATTCATGCACTACGTTGACATTCACGGCGGTGTTCATAGGGGCGATTTCCTAGTTAATTCAGGCGAGTTCGGTCAGACCATCATCAGCAGCACGGCAACAAACACGCTGCCGGCGGAGAAGGTCATGGTCCGAGACGACCAAGTGTTGAACCAACGTTGAAAGCTGGCGAGATCACGGGTCAGATGGGTGGGCTGGCGAGTCCAGGACTGTTGGTCGAGGCGGAAGAACACGTAGATCTTCACCAGCGCACCAACGATCTGGTTGTAATAGAGAATCGCCGGGTAGGCCGGACCGATCCGGTGGCCGGAGCACGACAGCAACAGGGTCAAGAGCAACCGGGTGATGCCGATCCACAGCAGGTACACCAGGATGAATGCGGTGCCGTACTTGAAGCTGGCAATCAGTGCCACGGTCAGGCCCAGCAGCGAGGTCCACATCGACACGCGCTGGTCGAACAGCACCACCGAGGTGAACAGACCCAGACGCTTCATGCCCAGGCCCAGTGCCCGGGAGTTCTGCCGCAGGTTGTTGCCATACCAGCGGAACATCAGCTTGCGACTGGCCTTGATGAAGCTTTTTTCCGGCGGATGCTCGACGGTATTGATCGCCGCATCGGGTACGTAGAACGTGTCGTAGCCCAAACGCATCAGGCTGAACCAGCTCGACTTGTCGTCGCCAGTGAGAAACTTGAAGCGGCCCAGGCGCCAGTGTTGCAGCGAGTCGCTTTCCACGTCGGCGATGAAGTCCGGGTTGGTGACCACAGTGGCGCGGAACACCGACATGCGGCCGGTCATGGTCAGCACACGCTTGGACAGGGCCATGGAGCACATGTTGATGTGGCGCTGAGCGAAGCGCAGTTTGTGCCATTCGCTCATGATGTAGCCGCCGCGCACTTCGCAGAACTCGTTGGTGGTCAGGCCGCCGACGTTGCCGAACAGTTGGAACCACGGCACGGTCTTGCGCACCACGCCTTCGGCGAGCACGGTATCGCCATCGATCACCGCGACCACTGCACGGTCGTCCGGCAAGTGGCGGGAAATGGCGCGGAAACCGAAGGCCAGGCCGTCACGCTTGCCGGTGCCTGGGATGCGCACGAAGTCCAGCTTGACGCGCTCTGGCGGGTTCATGCGCGCCCAAAGGCTCTTGACCAGCAATTCGTCGGACATCTCCACGATGGAGCAGACCACGGTAGTGGGCAGCCCACAGTCGATGGCTTCGCGGATCACCGAACTGTAGACCTGGGCGGTCGTCAGCGCGTCGATCCGGAAGCTGGTGACCATCAGGTACACGTGGGACGGATCCGCCGCCTTGCCCAGCTTGCGTACCTTGCGGCGCAGATGCGGGTAGACGATGTACAGGAAGATCATGCCGCGCACGAAATGCGTCGCTCCCATGGAGTAACGCCAGATGCCCACGGCGCCGATCAGGAAAATGAAATCCTTGGATTCGGAGTCGAACGTGGACGTGGGCAACGCCATGGCGATGCCCATCAATAAACTCAAGTAAAACAGCCAACCGGCGGCCTGAAGCAGGCCGTGCTTTAGCCTGTGCATAATCTGCATCCGTCTCTATCTCGGGCGGGCCTTGTGGGCGGCCCGATGGGTTAAGGCAGGCGAAAGGCCGGCCGGGGCGTTGCCCCGGCCGGCAAACAGACTTACCAGCAGATGCCTTCGGTCCGGCCACTCGGGTTGGTGGCCTTGGACATGAAGCCAACCAGGTCGATGACCTGCTTGCCTTCCGGTACGTTTTCGGTCAGCGCGCGGAACTTCTCGTCGCGGTTGCCCAGGATGATGATGTCGGAGCTGTCGATCACCGAGTCGAAATCGGCGTTGAGCAAGGACGAGACGTGAGGGATCTTCGACTCGATGTAATCCTTGTTCGCACCGTGGACGCGGGCGTATTCGACGTTGCTGTCGTAGATCTTCAGGTCGAAACCCTTGCCGATCAGCATTTCCGCCAGTTCTACCAGTGGGCTTTCACGCAGGTCGTCGGTGCCGGCCTTGAAGCTCAGGCCCAGCAGGGCGACTTTGCGCTTGTCGTGGCTGGAAACGATATCGAAGGCGTTCTGCACCTGGGATTCGTTGCTGCGCATCAGCGAGTTGAGCAGCGGCGCTTCCACGTCCAGAGAGCTGGCGCGGTAGGTCAGGGCGCGAACGTCCTTTGGCAGGCACGAGCCGCCGAATGCAAAGCCTGGGCGCATGTAGTACTGGGACAGGTTCAGGGTCTTGTCCTGGCAGACCACGTCCATCACTTCACGACCATCGACGCCGACGGCCTTGGCGATGTTGCCGATCTCGTTGGCAAAGGTCACCTTGGTGGCGTGCCAGACGTTGCAGGTGTACTTGATCATCTCGGCGACAGCGATGTCCTTGCGGATGATCGGCGCATCGAGCTCTTCGTACAGCGATTGCAGAACGTCGCCGGAGGCTTTGTCGAACTCGCCGATGACGGTCATCGGTGGCAGGTCGTAGTCCTTGATCGCGGTGCTTTCACGCAGGAACTCAGGGTTGACCGCGACGCCGAAATCGACACCGGCCTTTTTGCCGGAGCAGTCTTCCAGAATCGGGATGACCACATTCGCCACGGTGCCTGGCAGTACGGTGCTGCGAACCACGACGGTGTGGCGGGTGGTCTTGTCGCGCAGGACAAAACCGATCTCGCGGCACACCGCTTCGATGTAGTTGAGTTCCAGATCGCCGTTCTTCTTGCTCGGTGTACCGACGCAAATCATCGACAGGTCAGTATCACGAATCGCTTCGGCGAAGTTGGTGGTTCCGCGCAGACGGCCTGTTTCGATACCTTGTGCCAACAGCTCGCCCAGACCGGGTTCAACGATCGGTGATTTACCGGCGTTGATCATGTCGATTTTGTCTTTGGCGACATCTACGCCAACGACATCATGGCCCCGTGCAGACAGGCAACCGGCACATACTGCACCGACGTAACCCAAACCAAATATGCTAATGCGCATCGCATTTACCTCTGTTTTTCACGCCATTAAATGGCCGGAGTTAATAGTGTTCAGCGGTCATAGTGCACTCGGAAGTGTGGAATGCAGGCGCCACAGTGCCGTGTGCAGGCATACTAAGTTCCGAGTGTCTAAATAAGTGCACTCAAGTTGTGCGCAATGCGGCCTAGTTGTTATGACCTGCCCTGTTATGCAGCCAGTCCTCGTATTCGGGAACGCTCGTGCAAAGGTCTTTCACCTCTGATCTCTGGCAAAAAGCCCACAAAATCAGAAGCTTGTGTGCTCGGGTGAGCACGTTATAGGGGCGCAGCCTTGGCCTTGTAGGGGATAGTAATGGTGCGTTATCTCCTGTCCTTTATAAGATGGATCCAAATAGGCGACCGTTTCGCTAAATTGCCATGACAACTTGGTTACTTGGATCGACGGCCTATGTAAGTCTTCTCTTACACGCTCCGTGAGAATCGTTACGGGTGGTATGAGCCGTGCAATTTCACATAGTTCCGATCCGCTCATCGCGATTTTCGAAATTTTTCGAAATATTATGAAAGATGGCACTGACCTCATGATGATGGCACTTGCCATTTTGACCTTTGATAACGGGGAGTTAAGGGGGGTAGATATTTTTGTGCCACTACCGAATAAAAAATTTTGTGCCACTACGTAAAAAACTGACAGATGTCGAGTGAAACAAAAGTTAGCGAGGGGTGGGGGCGATTTATTGGCGTCATGGAACTGACGAAGTGGGCGGGGAAGTTAGATGACGTGTTCGGGTTTGATCAAGGCCCCTGATCAAGGGGCCATATAAAGATGTGCTTTATTCGGGGGCATGGTCACGCAGGAACACCAGTTTGTCCGCGCTCGATTGTTGGGCATTGAAACGGTAGCCATGGGCATCGAACTGCTTGAGTGCTGCCGGATCGTTGATGCGTTCCTGAATCACGAAGCGGCTCATCAGGCCACGGGCCTTCTTGGCGTAGAAACTGATGATTTTGTACTGGCCGTTCTTCAGGTCCTTGAACTCGGTATCAATGACACGCGCTTTGAGCACGCTGCGTTTGACCGCCGAGAAGTATTCATTGGAGGCCAGGTTCAACAGTATGTCGTCACCCTGTTCGGCCAACGCTTCGTTCAGCCACTCACTGATACGCGGGCCCCAGAACGCATAAAGGTCCTTGCCCCGGGCATTGGCCAGCTTGGTGCCCATCTCCAGGCGATAGGGTTGCATCAGGTCCAAAGGGCGCAGCAGGCCATAAAGACCGGAGAGCATGCGCAGATGCTCCTGGGCATAGTCGAAATCGGCTTCGGCAAAGCTTTGTGCATCGAGGCCGGTGTACACATCACCCTTGAACGCCAGCAGAGCCTGTTTGGCATTGGCCGGAGTAAACGCCGGGGTCCAACTGCCGAACCGTGCGGCATTGAGGCCGCCGATCTTGTCGGAAACGTGCATCAGCTCGCTGATTTGAGCCGGAGAAAGTTCGCGTAATTGCTCGATCAACGCCTGGGAGTGATCCAGGTATTGCGGCTGGGTAAAACGCTCAGTGGCCGGCGCAGTTTCGTAATCGAGGGTCTTGGCGGGGGAAATCACCATCAGCATGCAATCGTCTCCTTCAAAGGTGCGGCGATTCTAGGGGGTTGTCCGGGTGGACTCCAGCTATTGGGGTGATAGGTGATCGGTGGGCGAGTATTGATGGGCTGGGTGGCGAGGGAGCTTGCTCCCGCTGGGTTGCGAAGCAACCCCAAGAAAGATGGCGACCGCTTCGCGCTCGAGCGGGAGCAAGCTCCCTCGCCACAAAAGCGCCTCTCTCCACAGATGCTTCCCCCACAATGAACTCACCAGGATCAGCTATGATGCCGCGCGGGTTTCGTTATGGAGACATCCCTTTTGCGCATCGTCCTTCTATTGTCGGCCTGGTTCCTGAGTTTTGCGGCCATTGCCGCACCCAACGACATAGCCACTCTGGACCGCAGCACCTGGCCGGAGCAGCTCACCAGCCCGACGCTGTTCGACGTGGCCTCGCGAGCCGAGATCCTGATGTTCGCCCGGGTCCTGCTGGACACCGATGCCATGGACGAAATCGCCCTCAAGCAGCACCTGGGGCTGCGCACAATCAATATGGCGGCGATCGACACCCTGCGCGCGCGGTTGTGGCAGCGACTGCTGAGCAACTACAACTTCGCCCAGCAAAGCTGCGATCAGGACGCTTCGTTCTGTTTTCTGGTGGAAGACCTGGCGACGTTGCGCGAAGAGGCGGGCAGGCTCACGCTCGATGAAAACTCCTATTACATCAAGTGGGCTGAGCCGAGCCGGATCTTCCACACTCAATACCTGGACGAGCTGTTGCGCAAGGCCGCGTTGTTTCCGCAGACCAGCAGCGAAATCGCGCGTTTCGGCGATTACGAACGCAACGGTGATGATCTGAACGACCGGCTGTTCCTGCTGACCTTCGACAGCGCGGCCAACATCACGCCGGACAATACCCCGTGGCTGACTGAATACCTGCGCAAGTCGAACATGAACGGCACTTTCTTCGTGCTGGGCAAGGACATCCAGGCGCGGCTTGCCGAGCGCTCGGTCAACAACCTCCAGGCCTTGTATTCGGGGCAATGCGTCGGTGTCCAGGGTTGGGAGTTCCGCTCCCACAGCCATTGGCAGGACTGGCAGGACTCAGTGCGGCGCAGCGTCGATCTGGTCAAGGGCAAGCTGCCGGAAAACTACGTGCCGCTGTTCCGCCCGCCCCAGGGCCAGCGTCGTGGCGATGCCGGCGCATTTTTCCGCAACCAGGGCCTGCAAGTGGCGCTCTGGGATATCGACCCCCAGGACAGCGCCGGCCGGCTCAACCCCGAGCAAAGCGCCCAGCGCACACTGACCCTGATGCTGTTGTGGCGGCGCGGCGTGATCAATTTCAACGTCAAGCAGGATGCGCTGAAAACGGCGCTGCCCTGGCTCATTACGCAAACGGCGCAAAGCGGGATCGGCTGGGAAGATTGTCGGGTCGCGTTTCGCTGATTTGGCCAAAGGCCCGGAAACACGGGGGGAAGAGGAGAATTCGGCGCACTTTCATGACGACCGGACTTCCGACTTTAACGGCGCAACGCCACAACGCCAAGGGTTATTCGTCACTCTGAAAAATAAACTTCAAAAAAGCGTCAAAGTGCTTTTTCCTGTCATGTGTTTTGGAGTATCAAGAAGTCAGACCGCCGAAACCTGCAACACAGGTGGCGTCTTCCAAGACCCAGTTGTGTGCAGTTCACCTCAAGCCTTGCGGGTGAATTCGGTGGCTACCTCGAGGCGCAGCACTGTCACGGTATTGCGTCGAATGGCCCCCACAAAGGTGACCGAGTATGGATGACCACGGACGTAGCCCTTCCTCCAACCAGCCAATCCTGTATGTACTCGATACCAACGTATTGATCCACGATCCAAACGCACTCCTGAACTTCGAAGAACACCATGTTGCCATCCCGATGACCGTGCTCGAGGAGCTGGACAAGCTCAAGAGCGGGCATCACAGCGTCGCCGCCGAATGCCGGCAGGCGATCCGCCTGATCGACAAGACCCTGGGAGACGCCTCGCCCGAGGACGTTGAACTGGGGGTGCCGATCCAGCGGGGCAAAAGTGGTCCCAAAGGCCTGCTCTCGATCCTGATGAGCAAGCGCACCGAACCCAACCTGGTGCTGCCCGAACACCTGAACGACAACATCATCATCAACCAGTTGATCGACCTGCACGCGCGCAACCAGGATCAGGCCGTGGTGCTGGTGACCAAAGACATCAACATGCGCCTCAAGGCCCGCGCCTGCGGGATCGCGGCGGAGGACTACAGCACCGACCAGTTGGTCGACGATGTATCACTGCTGCCCAACGGTTATCACACCATGACCGGCTCCTTCTGGGACCGGGTGAGCAAGGTCGAGACCCGTCAGGACCATGGTCGCACCTGGCATCAGGTGCAGTTGATCGACAATCTGCCGGCGGTGCACATCAATGAGTTCATCATCGACGAGCAGGGTTTCGTCGGCTGGATCAAGGAAATCCAGGTCGACAAGCTGCTGATTCTCGATCTGCACCAGGAACCCCTGCTGCATCAGGAGGCCTGGGGCCTCAAGCCGAGGGATATCTACCAGAGCCTGGCCCTGTTCGCCTTGCTCGACCCGGACATCCACCTGGTCAACCTGTCCGGCGCCGCCGGTTCCGGCAAGACCATCCTGGCCCTGGCCGCCGCCATCGAACAGACCATGGTCAGCAAGCGCTACCGGCGCATCATCGCCACCCGTAGCGTGCAGGGCCTGGACCAGGAAATCGGCTTTTTGCCCGGCACCGAAGCGGAAAAAATGGAGCCTTGGCTGGGCGCTATCACCGATAACCTCGAAGCCTTGCACATGGATGACGAAAGCACCCATGGCAGCGTCGATTACATCCTCAGCAAAGTGCCGTTGCAGTTCAAATCCCTCAACTACATTCGCGGCCGCAGCTTCCAGCAGAGCCTGATCCTGATCGACGAATGCCAGAACCTCACCCCGCACCAGATGAAAACCATCATCACCCGTGCCGGCGCCGGTTCCAAAGTGGTGTGCCTGGGCAACCTGGCACAGATCGACACCCCTTACCTGTCCGCGACCAGTTCCGGGCTGACCTACCTGACCGAACGCTTCAAAGACTTCCCCAACGGGGTCCACATCACTCTGCAGGGCGTACCGCGCTCGATCCTGGCCGAATACGCCGAATCTCACCTGTAACCCCACCCAAACCGGGCGATCTCAACATCGCCCGGTTTTTTTGTGGATGCTCGAAAAACCTGTGGGAGCGAGCCTGCTCGCGATGACGGTGTATCAGATAAAAATATGTGGCTGATGCACCGCTATCGCGAGCAGGCTCGCTCCCACAGGGGATTGGTGGTGTCTGGGCAATTGCCGGTCGCGACAGATGCGACAATCAAGCGTGCCGGAATCTGACTCACGGGTTTACAATCGATGCTCCCGATCAGGAGTAACCCCGTGCTGACTCATCTCGATTCCCAAGGTCGCGCTAACATGGTCGACGTGACCGACAAGGCCGTGACGTTCCGTGAAGCCACGGCCGAGGCCTTTGTGCGCATGCTGCCCGAAACGCTGCAGATGATCGTCAGCGGTGGTCATCCCAAAGGCGATGTGTTCGCCGTTGCGCGGATTGCCGGCATTCAGGCGGCGAAAAAAACCAGTGATCTGATTCCGCTCTGCCATCCGCTGATGCTCACCAGCGTCAAGGTCGAGCTCAATGCCGAAGGCGAGGACCGGGTGCGCATCGTTGCCCGTTGCAAACTCTCGGGGCAGACCGGGGTGGAGATGGAGGCGCTCACCGCCGCCAGCGTTGCCGCGTTGACGATCTATGACATGTGCAAAGCCGTGGATCGGGGCATGACCATCGAAGGCGTGCGGGTGCTGGAGAAACTCGGCGGCAAGAGCGGCCACTTCCAGGCGGATGCGTCATGAACATTACCGTGAAGTTCTTTGCGCGTTATCGCGAAGCGTTGGGCGTTGACTCGCAGAAGGTCGAGGGTGATTTCTCCACGGTGGACGACGTTCGAGCACTGTTGGCCGCTCGTGAAGGTTTCGACGTGTTGAAAGAGCAAAACCTGATGTGCGCCCGCAACGAAGACCTGTGCCAGCTCGACGAGCCACTGGTCGATGGTGACGAAGTGGCATTCTTTCCCACCGTGACCGGAGGCTGAGCCATGGCGATTCGTGTGCAAGCCGATCCGTTCGACCCGGGCGTCGAAGTCAACGCGATGCACGCAGCCAATGTCGGCGTGGGGGCGGTGGTGAGTTTTGTCGGCTACGTGCGTGACTTCAATGACGGCCTCGATGTGTCGGGGATGTTCCTGGAGCATTACCCAGGCATGACGGAAAAAGCCTTGGGCAAGATCGCCGTCGAGGCCGAGCAGCGTTGGCCGTTGCTCAAGCTGGAGGTGTTGCACCGCATCGGCGCCCTGGAGCCGGGCGAACCGATCGTCTTCGTGGCGGCCGCCAGTGCCCATCGCCAGGCGGCATTCGACGCCTGCGCCTTTGTCATGGACTACCTCAAGACCCGCGCGCCGTTCTGGAAAAAGGAAAACACCGCTGATGGTCCGCGCTGGGTCGAAGGGCGCGCCAGTGATCATGCCGCGGCGGATCGCTGGAAGCGGTAGATAGCCTGTTAGTCATCTGGAGGCTGTGAATCCGCCTTCGCGAGCAAGCCCGCTCCCACAGGGGCCTGCGTCGAGCACAAATACGGTGTACGGCATACATTCCTGTGGGAGCGGGCTTGCTCGCGAAGGGGTCGTTAGCCTCCCATCACTTTTCCCGGTTTCCCCAATTGACGGTATGTACATTAAAGTCCAGTATGGATTTATAAGTACATAAATCCATCGCTTCACCTTTCTCTGCCAAAACCAACAACAACCCGCGCGAGATCGATCATGAAAAAACTCCCCCTCATCACCGGCCTGGCCTTGAGCCTGCTGGCCTCCAGCAGCCTGTTTGCCGCCGAAAAAACTTTGCGTATCGGCATCGAAGCGGCTTATCCGCCGTTTGCTTCCAAGACCTCCGAAGGAAAGATCGAGGGGTTTGACTATGACATTGGCAATGCGCTGTGCGCGCAGATGAAGGTCAAGTGTCAGTGGATCGAGAGCGAGTTTGACGGACTGATTCCGTCGCTCAAGGTGAAAAAAATCGACATGGCGCTGTCGTCCATGACGATCACCGAAGAGCGCAAGAAGTCGGTGGATTTTACCCACAAGTACTACTTCACCTCGTCGCGGCTGGTCATGAAGGAAGGCGCGGTGGTCGATGACCAGTACGCCAGTCTCAAAGGCAAGACCGTGGGTGTGCAGCGAGCGACTACCACCGACCGCTTCGCCACGGAAGTCTTCGAACCCAAGGGCGTGACAGTCAAGCGCTACAGCAACAACGAAGAAATCTACATGGACCTGGCGTCAGGTCGGCTGGACGCAATATTCGCCGACACCATCCCGCTGGAAGATTTCCTGTCGATGCCCCGGGGCAAGGGCTACGCGTTTGTCGGCCCGGAGCTCAAGGACCCGAAATACGTCGGTGAGGGCGCGGGTATCGCGGTACGCAAGGGCAATACCGAGCTGGTGGCGGACTTGAACAAGGCCATCGACGGGATTCGGGCCAATGGTGAGTATCAGAAAATCCAGGCCAAGTATTTCAAGTCGGATATCTACGGCGACTGATTGATCGCCATCGCGAGCAGGCTCGCTCCCACAAGAGATTTGCGTCGGACACAGTTTTTGTGTTCAACGAGATCCACTGTGGGAGCGAGCCTGCTCGCGATGAGGCCAGCCAGGCCAGGCAATACAAATCCTAGCCCTTCAATTCCTTCAAATGCTTGTACACCGTAGCCCGTCCCATGTTCAGCACATTGGCCACATAGTTGGAGGCGCTCTTGCCTTTGAAGGCGCCTTCGGCATGCAGCGCCAGCACCAGTTCGCGTTTATGGTCGCGGGTCAGCAGGTTCAGGCTCAACTGACGCTCGCGCATCCAAGCGTGGAGGAAGGTGTTGATCCGTTCCTGCCAGTCATCGCGAAACAGTGAGTCCGGCTGCGGGATCAGCTTGCCCGGCGACAGGAACAGATCCAGCGCGGCCTTGGCATTCTCGAACAGCGAAATATTCAGATTGATGCACAGCACCGCCAGCGGGCGCCCCCCTGCATCGCGCAGCACGCTGCTGAGGCTGCGGATTTTCTGCCCGTCCCAATTGAGTTTTTCGTAGGGCCCGATGTTCCGTTCGCTGATCTCTTCGCTGAGCATGTCCTCCAGGGACGAGTCATCCCCTATCACGCGCTTGGACAGGTTGTTGGCGATGTAATCGACTTTCTGCGTACGCAGGTCGTGCAGCACCACTTCGGCGTGAGGGTAGAACAGCGTGGCGATGGCGTCGGCGATGGTACGGAAATTATCCAGTGTCGGATCAGGTAGCGGGGCGTTCATGACAGGGCTCCAGGCAGCGTCAGCGCCCCGTGAAGCGGGGGCGCGCAGAAGTGTGCCGCAATCGTGGCGATGCGTCACCTGAGCGGGTTCAACCCAGGCGTGCCGGCGACAGCAGGGTGGTGCTCAGGCCGAAACGGGTCAGGGTCTCGGGCAATGGCTCGCCGCGCACCAGGGCCGCGCTGGCCTGACCCATGGCCGGGGACGTCTGGATGCCGTAGCCGCCCTGGGCCGCGACCCAGAACAACCCCGGTACCTGGGGATCGAAACCGGACAAGAGGTCGCCGTCGTGGACGAAGCTGCGCAACCCCGCCCAGGTGCGGGTCGGACGGCGGATGGTCAGGGTGGTGGCTTCTTCGATCTGGTAGATGCCCATGGCAATGTCCAGTTCTTCAGGCTGCACGTCGTGAGGTTCCACCGGATCGGCATTGGCCGGCGAGCCGAGGAACATGCCGGCGTCGGGCTTCATGTAGAACGACTCGTCGAGGCTCACCAGCATCGGCCAGTCATGAATGTCCACGCCCTCGGGGCCGGCAAAAATGAATGCCGCCCGCCGCTTGGGTTGCAGGCCCAACTTGCGTGCGCCTGCCATTTCGGCAATGTGATCGGCCCAGGCGCCGGCCGCGTTGATCACTACCGGCGCGCTGAAGGTCTGGCCAGCGGTTGCCACCTGCCACATCCCCTGATCGTCGCGGCTCAGACCCAGCACTTCTGTGTCGGTGTGCACCTGACCGCCGTTGCGGCGGATACCGCGCAGGTAGCCTTGGTGCAGCGCGTCGGTGTCGATGTCACAGGCCGTGGGGTCGTAGATTGCACCGTGCACCTTGTCCCGTCGCAGGATCGGCAGTCGCACACAGGCCTCTTCGGCGCTGAGCAGTTGCATTTGCGGCACCGTGGCCTTGGCGCTGAGGTACTGGTTGTTCAGCTCGGCCGGGTCGCCGGTGAAATCCACGGTCATTTCGCCCCGTGGGGTGAGCAGCGGGTGTTCGCAGAAACCGGCCGGCGGCGTATCGAAAAAGTCACGGCTGGCCTGGGTCAACGCCCGCACCTGGGGCGTGCCATAGGCCGCGGTGTACAGCGCCGCTGAACGCCCGGTGGAGTGATAACCCGGATGGGATTCGCGCTCGAGCACAATGACCCGACCATGGGGCGCCAGCCAGTAGCCGGTGGAAGCACCGGCGATGCCACCGCCGATGATGATGAAGTCTGCTGAGGTCATGAAGCTCTCCTGTGGAACGCGGTGCCGGGAGTTAGTACAACCTTGTGGGAGCGAGCCTGCTCGCGATGCGGTGTGTCAGACACATATATTTCTTTGATACACCACATCGCGAGCAGGCTCGCTCCCACAAGGGAAATTGGCTGTGTCAGTTGTGAAGCTGATAAAGCGCATTCGCCAGCGCAACGTCTTCCAACCCCAGGCCGATGGAGCGGAAGAACACATGGCGTGCATAGCTGGGACGCGCCACGTGTTCGCTGAGCAGTTCAGGCAGATCCCCAGCCAGGCGTGACGCGTCCCAGCCGTGCTGTTCAGCGGCAATCAGCATTTCACCGGCCGATCCTGGAGTGGTCTGACGATAGTCACAGAACACGTCCATGTCGTTGAGGCTCTGGGGTGGCACTTCGTGGGCGCGCGGAGCATTGGTGCTGATGGAGGTAATCAGCGTCGGCTTGCTCAGTGTCTGCGGATCGAGCACTGCCTTGGCGGACGAGGTGCAGAGCATCACCACATCGGCGTCGTGCAGCGCCGCTTCAAGGCTGGCAGCGATTTGCAGGCGCGGATCCAGCTCGGTGAGCGAAGCAAGCTCTTGCGCCGATTTATTTTGCAGGCTGGGGGAATAGAGGCTGATGCTTTGCCAGTCCCGCAGGCCCTTGACGTATTGCACATGAGCCTTTGCCACTGCGCCGCTGCCGATGACTGCCAAGCGCCGGGCCTGGAATGGGGCGAGGGCATCCACGGCGACGGCAGTGGTGGCTGCGGTGCGGGCGGTCGTCAGTTCGGCAGCATCGCACAGCAGCAGTGGCTGGCCGGTCTGCATCGACATCAGCAAGGTCCAGGCTGTCACCACTGGACCTTGCTCGCGCACGATATACGGTGAGGTCTTGACCCCGTAGACCTGCTCTTCAGCCAGCACGCCCAGGTAGTTGATGAAATCCCCGGCGCCTTGGGGAAACTCCACAAGTTGCTGGGGCGGTTGGACGGCCTTTCCGGCGGCAAGGTCGTGGAACAGCTTGCGTAAAATCTGCGGTACGTCGACTTGGCCGAGCAGCTCTCGGGCCTGGGCTTGGTTCATCACATAAGGCGCGCTGGGCATCGGGACTCCGGAGTGCTTGATGTAAACTGTTTTGTCTATTATGGACTTTTAGTTTGATCGAGCAATATGCCGGACAAAAAAAAGCGCAGCCACCCAGGGCTGCGCTTTTTGGCTGGTCGCGTCGGTTAAGGCCGCTTGCGCTCAACCGGACGAAGCAGGTGGGTCGGCGGGGTTTCGCAACTGATCTTTTTCCCCAGCAGCGCCTCGATGGACGGTAACTGGTAGGAATCGTCTTCGCCGGCAAAGCTGATGGACACGCCCTCGGCCCCTGCGCGACCTGTGCGCCCGATCCGGTGCACATAGTCATCCGGCACTTCCGGCAGGGTGAAGTTGATCACGTGGCTGATCCCGTCGATATGAATCCCGCGCCCGGCCACATCGGTGGCCACCAGCACACGGATCTTGCCTTCGCGAAAGCCTTCCAGCGTCTTGATGCGCTTGTGTTGCGGCACGTCACCCGACAACTGGGCGGCGTTGACGCCATCGCGCACCAGGCGCTCCTCGATACGGCGTACTTCGTCCTTGCGGTTGGCGAACACCATCACCCGCTCCCAACCGTTGTCGTTGACCAGGTTGTAGAGCAGCTTGTACTTATCGGCGCCGGCCACAGCGTAGATGTGCTGCTCGACGTTTTCGCTGGCGACGTTCAGCGCCTCGATCTCGACGATGGACGGGTCGGTGGTCCATTGCTTGGCCAGGTTCATCACGTCTTCGGTGAACGTGGCGGAAAACAGCAACGTCTGGCGTTCGCTTTTCGGCGGGGTCTGACGAATGATCTGGCGCACCTGTGGAATGAAGCCCATGTCGAGCATGCGGTCGGCTTCGTCCAGCACCATCACCTCGACCATGTCCAGGTGCACATCGCCGCGCTGGTTGAAGTCCAGCAGGCGTCCTGGCGTTGCCACCAGAATGTCGCAGTGACGGGCTTCGAGATGCTTGAGTTGCTTGTCGAAGTCCATGCCGCCGACGAACGTCATCACGTTCAGTCCGGTGTACTTGGTCAGGTCGGCGGCGTCCTTGGCGATCTGCACCACCAGTTCGCGGGTCGGGGCGATGATCAGCGCCCGTGGCTCGCCCATGTAGCGTTCTTTGGGCGGCGGGGTCTGCAGCAACTGGGTGATGATGGAAATCAGGAACGCAGCGGTCTTGCCGGTGCCGGTCTGGGCACGACCGATGGCATCTTTACCGGCGAGGGTGAACCCCAGCACCTGCGCCTGGATCGGCGTGCAGTACGGGAAGCCCAGGTCCTGGATGGCATGCATCAGTTCAGGGGCGAGTTTGAAATCATGGAAGCGGGTCTTGCCTTCCTGGGGTTCTACGACGAAATCCTCGAGCTTCCAGGCGACGGCCGGCGGTTTTGGGGCGCGCTCGCGGCGTGGCTTGGGGGCATCGTTGCGTGTCTGTTCCGGCGGAGGGGCAACAGGCGCGGTGGCCGCGTCTTTTTCTGTGTTCGCAACAGGCGGTGTCCGCTGCGGCTTTTTTTGCACCTCGGTACGGCTCGGGCTGTGGGCAGGTGCGCTGGAGCCAGGCACGAGCTGCTCGGCCTCGCTTTTACCGAACATCTTCTTGAGTGCTTTGAGCACGGTCATCTCATCGATTGGTTAAGGAATGTACGCCGGCCAGTGTAATGCAAGAAACGGGCGCGGCGTAGTGTGATCGTCAAGGGCTTGACATGTCCTTACGCCCGCTTAGCGCAGCCGCTCGCTCAGCCAGGTGCCGATGTCGCGAATCTCCTCGGGTAACACTTCATGGCCCATTGGGTATTCTTGCCATGTCACGGTGACACCATGCTGTTTCAAATACTCTTTTGCGGTCCGCCCCATGGGGTTGAGTACCACTTCGTCGTACTGGCCGTGTAGCGCCAATACCGGAATGCGCTGCTGGCTGGCCGACAATTGCAGTTCTTCGCTGAAAGTCGGTGCATAAGTGGACAGCGCGACTACGCCCCCCAATGGACCCTGCCATTTCACGAATGCGGTGTGATAGACCACCGCGCCGCCCTGGGAGAAACCTGCGAGGAAAATCCGCGAGGCGTCTATTCCAAGGGCTCGCTGGGCTTCGATCAGGTCCATGACCCGCTGCGCCGACACTTCCAGTTGCTGCTCGTCGATGGCGCGCGCGGGGCTCAGGGCGCGGATGTCGTACCAACTGGGCATGGCGTAACCGCCGTTGATGGTCACCGGCTGGGTTGGCGCTTGAGGCAGAACGAAACGTGTCGTGAGCAGGCTTTGCTGCAGCATTTCGGCCACCGGCAGAAAGTCGTAACGATCGGCGCCCAGGCCGTGGAGCCAGATGACGCACGCGTCGGCGGTGCCGCTGGGCTCGAGAATCAAGGGGTCGGTCATGGTGTGCTCCAGATCTGTGCGGGCGCGCTCATTCAGTGCGTTATTACAGTGCGGGCCCGGTGCCTCAGTTAATTAGATGTCGCAATGTTAAAAGTTTTTGTCTTGACGTGTCACATAAGGGCCAAGCGCAGCGGTGTGGTACGGCGTTTGCTTTGAGGTAGCTTGAGTGATGATTCTTACGCTGCGCGGTAACACTATCAGCTTGACGCGACGCATGGGATATCAGAAATCCGGTGATGGATGTTCGCCAATAGCCGCTACGGGCTTCGCGAACGTGAAGGGCTACAGCCCGTTCGGCCGATTGGTGAGAGATGAGTTAGGCGCCCTGTTTAAGGGCATTCTCATTATTAGACTCATAGCGAAGGTCCAGACGTCGGTTGACCCTAAAAAAAGCCAACAAGGGTCGGCAATGCCCCATAAGGGTGCGACAGGGCTCGAGCTCCGACACAACAAGAGCAAAACTGGAGGTTTGAATGAAGTTACTGAAATCCACCCTGGCCGTCGTGACTGCAGCAGCAGTGCTCGGCGTCAGCGGGTTCGCTCAGGCGGGTGCAACCCTGGATGCCGTACAGAAGAAAGGCTTTGTGCAATGTGGCGTGAGTGATGGTTTGCCGGGTTTCTCGGTCCCAGATGCCAAGGGCGTGATTCTGGGCATTGACGCGGACTTCTGCCGTGCCGTTGCTGCTGCCGTGTTTGGCGATGCGACCAAGGTGAAGTTCAGCCAGTTGAACGCCAAGGAGCGCTTCACCGCGCTGCAGTCCGGCGAAATCGACATCCTTTCGCGCAACACCACCATGACCAGTTCCCGTGATGCGGGCATGGGCCTGAAATTTCCAGGCTTCATTACCTATTACGACGGCATCGGCTTCCTGGTAAACAACAAGCTGGGCGTCAAGAGCGCCAAGGAACTGGACGGTGCAACCATCTGCATCCAGGCCGGTACCACCACCGAGCTGAACGTTTCCGACTACTTCCGTGGCAACGGCCTCAAATACACCCCGATCACCTTCGACACCTCCGATGAAAGCGCCAAGTCGCTGGAATCCGGTCGTTGCGACGTGTTGACCTCCGACAAGTCCCAGCTGTTCGCCCAGCGCAGCAAGCTGGCCGCGCCGAAGGACTACGTAGTTCTGCCGGAAACCATTTCCAAGGAACCACTGGGTCCGGTCGTGCGTAACGGCGACGACGAGTGGCTGGCCGTTGTGCGCTGGACTGGCTACGCCATGCTCAACGCCGAAGAAGCCGGCATCACTTCCAAGAACGTTGAAGCTGAAGCCAAGTCCACCAAGAACCCGGACGTCGCCCGTATGCTCGGCGCGGATGGTGAATATGGTAAGGACCTCAAGCTGCCGAAAGACTGGGTTGTCCAGATCGTCAAGCAAGTCGGCAACTATGGTGAAGTGTTCGAGAAGAACCTGGGCAAAGGCACCCCGCTGGAAATCGACCGCGGCCTGAACGCGCTGTGGACCAACGGCGGCATTCAATACGCACCACCAGTGCGCTGATGGTTCTATCACCCGGTGGGCCAACCACCGGGTGATGTTCTGTTCCATTCTTTGCGGGGCACTTCATGCAAAATTCAATCGGCGCACCTAAGCAGAGGCTTAGCCTCAGCGATCCACGCGTGCGTGCCTGGGTATTTCAGATCGTCACCATTGTGGCGGTGGTTTCACTGGGCTGGTTTCTGTTCGACAACACGCAAACCAACCTTGAGCACCGGGGCATCACCTCCGGCTTCAGCTTTCTGGAGCGCAGTGCCGGGTTCGGCATCGCTCAAACCCTGATCGACTACACCGAAGCGGACAGCTATGCCCGCGTCTTTGTCATCGGGTTGCTCAACACTCTGCTGGTGACGTTCATCGGCGTAATCCTGGCGACGATTCTCGGTTTCATTGTCGGCGTGGCCCGACTGTCGAAAAACTGGATCATCGCCAAAGTGGCAACGGTGTATGTGGAGGTTTTCCGAAACATCCCGCCACTGCTGCAGATCCTGTTCTGGTACTTCGCGGTGTTCCTGACCATGCCGGGGCCGCGCGCCGCTCATAACTTCGGCGACACCTTCTTTGTCAGCAGCCGGGGCCTGAACATGCCGGCCGCACTGGTGGCGGACGGGTTCTGGCCATTCGTGATCAGCGTCGTGCTGGCCATCGTCGCCATCGTGCTGATGACCCGCTGGGCCAACAAGCGCTTCGAAGCCACGGGCGAGCCGTTCCATAAATTCTGGGTCGGCCTGGCGTTGTTCCTGGTGATCCCGGCGCTGTGCGCCCTGGTCTTCGGTGCCCCTGTGCACTGGGAAATGCCGGAACTCAAGGGCTTCAACTTCGTTGGTGGCTGGGTGCTGATTCCCGAGTTGCTGGCATTGACTTTGGCCCTGACGGTGTACACCGCGGCGTTCATCGCCGAGATCGTGCGTTCGGGCATCAAGTCGGTCAGCCACGGCCAAACCGAAGCCGCCCATTCCCTGGGCTTGCGCAACGGTCCGACCCTGCGCAAAGTGATTATCCCGCAAGCCCTGCGCGTGATCATCCCGCCGCTGACCAGCCAATACCTGAACCTGGCGAAGAACTCCTCGCTGGCGGCCGGTATCGGTTATCCGGAAATGGTTTCGCTGTTTGCCGGTACGGTGCTGAACCAGACCGGGCAGGCGATCGAAGTGATTGCGATCACCATGAGCGTGTACCTGGCGATCAGTATCAGCATTTCCCTGCTGATGAACTGGTACAACAAGCGCATTGCGCTGATCGAGCGGTGAGGAAAAACGCGCATGACATCCCATACTTTCAAGCCTGACATGCCCCCACCGAGCAGTAGCATCGGTGTCGTGGCATGGATGCGCGCGAACATGTTCTCCAGCTGGCTCAACACCTTGCTGACGTTGTTTGCGTTCTACCTGATTTACCTGGTCGTTCCACCGATCCTCAGTTGGGCGATCCTTGATGCCAACTGGGTCGGCACCACACAGGCTGACTGCACCAAGGAGGGCGCCTGCTGGGTGTTCATCCAGCAGCGCTTTGGCCAGTTCATGTATGGCTACTATCCGACGGGACTGCGCTGGCGCGTGGACCTGACCGTGTGGTTGGCGGTCATTGGTGTGGCTCCGCTGTTCATCTCGCGCTTCCCGCGCAAAGCGGTCTACGGCCTGAGCTTCCTGGTGCTGTATCCGATCATCGCCTGGTGCCTGTTGCACGGTGGCGTGTTCGGCCTGGCCACCGTGTCGACCAGCCAATGGGGCGGCCTGATGCTGACCCTGGTCATCGCCACCGTCGGTATTGCCGGGGCTTTGCCGCTTGGCATCGTGCTGGCGTTGGGGCGGCGCTCCAACATGCCGGCGATCCGTGTGGTCTGCGTGACCTTCATCGAGTTCTGGCGCGGCGTGCCATTGATCACGGTGCTGTTCATGTCTTCGGTGATGCTGCCGCTGTTCCTGCCTGAAGGCATGAACTTCGACAAGCTGCTGCGGGCACTGATCGGCGTGATCCTGTTCCAGTCGGCGTATGTGGCTGAAGTGGTGCGTGGCGGCTTGCAAGCGATTCCCAAGGGACAGTATGAAGCGGCCGCAGCGATGGGCCTGGGCTACTGGCGCAGCATGGGGCTGGTGATTTTGCCGCAAGCCCTGAAGATGGTGATCCCGGGTATCGTCAACACCTTCATTGCGTTGTTCAAGGACACCAGCCTGGTGATCATCATCGGCCTGTTCGACCTGCTCAACAGCGTGAAACAAGCCGCCGCCGACCCGAAATGGCTGGGCATGGCCACCGAAGGCTATGTGTTCGCTGCCCTGGTGTTCTGGATTTTCTGTTTTGGTATGTCCCGCTATTCCATGCATTTGGAACGCAAGCTGGACACTGGCCACAAGCGTTAGGAGCGTAGTTTATGAGTGAAGCGATCAAACAGCCTGTGAGCCCTGAAGGCATTATTCAGATGCAGGGCGTAAACAAGTGGTACGGCCAGTTCCATGTGTTGAAAGACATCAACCTGAACGTCCAGCAGGGCGAGCGTATCGTGTTGTGCGGCCCGTCGGGTTCCGGCAAGTCCACCACTATCCGCTGCCTCAACCGTCTGGAAGAACACCAGCAGGGCCGCATCGTGGTCGATGGCGTGGAACTGACCAACGACCTCAAGCAGATCGAAGCGATCCGTCGTGAAGTCGGCATGGTGTTCCAGCACTTCAACCTGTTCCCGCACTTGACCATCCTGCAGAACTGCACCCTGGCGCCGATGTGGGTGCGCAAGATGCCCAAGCGCAAGGCCGAGGAAATCGCCATGCATTATCTGGAGCGCGTGCGCATTCCAGAGCAGGCGCACAAATACCCGGGCCAGCTCTCTGGCGGTCAGCAGCAGCGTGTGGCCATCGCCCGTGCCCTGTGCATGAAACCGAAAATCATGCTGTTCGACGAACCGACTTCGGCACTCGACCCGGAAATGGTGAAAGAGGTTCTGGACACCATGATCGGTTTGGCCGAAGACGGTATGACCATGCTCTGCGTGACCCACGAAATGGGCTTTGCCCGCACCGTGGCCAACCGTGTGATCTTCATGGACAAGGGTGAAATCGTCGAACAGGCCGCGCCGAACGACTTCTTCGACAACCCGCAGAACGACCGCACCAAGCTGTTCCTGAGCCAGATTCTGCATTGATCCGGCCTTAGGCATTGAAATAGACCCGGACTTGTCCGGGTTTATTTTTTCCTGGTATTCAGGGTGTCAGAACGGTTTCCTGTTCCGGATGACGGGTAGCCAACAACTGCTTCAAATCGGTGCCCTCGCTCAGTGCGAGTACCTCCGCCATCAGATGGGGGTGGCGGTCGAGCAGACGCATCAGCGTGAACAGTGGTTGCGGTGGGGTGATTTCGCCACGCTCGTAACGGGAAAAGGCGTTGTGTCCGCCGCCAGACAGCAGCTTCACCGCTTCTTTCTGCGTGAGGTGCAGTTTGCGGCGGATGCGTTTCATCTCCGCCCCCATCGCCTGGGCGCAATCTTCGAGCAACTGATCGCTCACGCGGGAATAACGTTGCGCGCTGTCGGTGTCGTGATCAAATTCGATTTCACCGCAAACCCGGCACTCCCACCCGGCGATGTCGTGCACCTGCCGTGCTACCTGCTTGTAGTCGATGGTAAAGCTGCGGCCCTCAAAGTGTTGCATGGCGTCTTGAGTGCCGCAGTTGACACATTGCTGCGTTTTCATTGGTCCTTCTCCTTGAAGGAGACTACCGGGTGCCCACCGCCAGGGCGGTAGGTCACCTTGATGTAAATCTCCCGATCCTGAAATGTTGTGTGATAAACGTCCTGCCAGACTCGATGATCGACGTAGGTCGTCATCGATTTGTGCAACATCCTGTACTCCAGCGAGGCAATGATTCGCAGCATCCGGGCAGTGTTTAGCGACATTTTTCGAGCGCCTTGCTGAGCGCTCATAGTAAATGCCTTGCTCCCCAGCCTGAGGACTTCGGCCTTGACCACTGCCAGGTCGTAGTGAGGTGTGCTCTTTTCCATAGAACTGTATGCCTTGTCCTTAAAGTTACCCTCAAAGGGTAATTTTGACCAATCGAAAATTTCGTTCCTTTTCCCTCACATTGACCTTAGGCGGTTGCCGTCCTACAAGAAGCTGACTAACCTGTCAGAAAAATCAACCTGTGCTGCCGACCCCTGCGCTCAGCGAATGCTATCGCTGCTTCTCCAGCGTCAACGGTGCGCAGTTGCGCCAGAGCCTTAACTTCGTTGCGCGTCATCTACCTGTGTTCGATCTGCACATCGAATCCTCGGCGCTGTCCAAGAGCAGTCCCGGCAGTGGGCCAAGGCCCTCCGTCGACAGTTGATCAATGAACCCTGAACCAGAGCTTTTCCATGTCCCGCGATACGCTTGACCGCAGCACCCCGACGACACCCAGACGCGCCGCAGAGCTTGAAGAACTGTTGATCGACGCCGAGGCCGATGACGAACAGGCCCAGCAACCCCATCCCGTGTTGCGCAGGCCCTGGCTGTTGTTGCTCGGACTGATCCTGGTTGCACTGAACCTGCGTCCGGCGCTGTCGAGCATGGCCCCGTTGCTTAGCGAAGTTTCAAGAAGCCTTGGTTTGTCGGCTGCCCAAGCCGGCTTGCTGACTACGCTGCCCGTACTTTGCCTGGGCCTGTTCGCACCGCTGGCGCCGGTGCTGGCGAGGCGCTTTGGCGCCGAGCGCGTGGTGCTGGGGATCTTGCTGGCTCTGGCCGGCGGGGTCATCTTGCGCAGTTCTTTCGGTCAGGTAGGCCTGTTTGCTGGCAGCATCCTGGCCGGTGCGAGCATTGGTGTGATCGGTGTGCTGTTGCCGGGCATCGTCAAGCGTGACTTCGCCAAACACGCCGGCACCATGACCGGCGTCTACACCATGGCGCTGTGCCTGGGTGCGGCAATGGCGGCCGGGGCCACGGTGCCGTTGAGCGAGCATCTGGATCACAGTTGGGCGATGGGCCTGGGTTTCTGGGTGGTGCCGGCGCTGCTGGCCGCAGTGTTCTGGCTGCCGCAAGTGGGCCCGAAACACGGTGCGCATCAGGTGGCGTATCGGGTTCGTGGTTTGCTGCGTGATCCGTTGGCCTGGCAGGTGACGTTGTACATGGGGCTGCAGTCGTCACTGGCCTACATCGTGTTCGGGTGGCTGCCGTCGATCCTCATTGGCCGTGGCCTGACGCCGACCCACGCCGGGCTGGTGTTGTCCGGCTCGGTCATTGTGCAACTGATCAGTTCCCTGGCCGCGCCCTGGCTGGCGACCCGGGGCAAGGATCAGCGCCTGGCCATTGTGATTGTCATGCTCATGACCCTCGGCGGGCTGTTCGGGTGCCTTTATGCGCCTATCGATGGCTTGTGGGGCTGGGCGATCCTGCTGGGGTTGGGGCAGGGCGCCACGTTCAGTCTGGCACTGACGCTGATCGTGCTGCGTTCGCGGGACGCCCATGTGGCCGCGAACCTTTCCAGCATGGCCCAAGGGTTTGGCTACACATTGGCGTCCATGGGGCCGTTCGCGGTCGGAGTGGTCCACGACTGGACCGGCGGCTGGAGTGCCCTGGGCTGGATCTTCGGCGTGATTGGCCTGGGTGCGATCATTGCGGGCATCGGGGCCGGCCGGGCGCTATACGTTGGGGTCAGCAGCGAAAGAGTCAGCGATCTTCGCTGATGCTATTTTCGTGGCGAATGACGATAGTGTTCCTCGCCAGAGCAGATTATCGTGCAGCTCTACTGAAGATTTCCGGAGCTTGTTCATGAGTGATGCCCACAACGCCTTGATCACCCGCTTCTATCAGGCCTTCCAGCGCCTGGATGCCGACGCCATGAGCGCCTGCTACACCGACGATGTGGTGTTCAGCGACCCGGCGTTCGGCGAACTGCGCGGGCGTGATGCCGGCGACATGTGGCGCATGCTTACCACTCGGGCCAAGGATTTTTCCCTGACCTTCGATAACGTGCGCAGCGATGAGCGTACCGGCGGCGCCCACTGGGTGGCGACTTACCTGTTCAGCCAGACCGGCAACACCGTGATCAATGACATTCAGGCGCGATTCGTGTTTCGCGACGGCAAGATTTGCGAGCACCATGACAGCTTTGATCTGTGGCGCTGGTCTCGCCAGGCGCTGGGCACCAAGGGCCTGCTGCTGGGCTGGACGCCTCTGGTGCGCAATGCCGTCAGGGCCCAGGCCCTCAAGGGGCTGCGGGCGTTCCAGGCCAGTCGCTGATAAGATCGCGGCTTGTTTCCTAGACACCTGCTGAACATCCTGTGACGACCGCCAAGCCATCTTCCGACCTGCCAGGGCACGCTGCAGCCGAACCGGGAAAACCCTGGTTCGTCTACCTGGTGCGGGCCGCCAACGGATCGCTGTACTGCGGCATCAGCGATGACCCGGTGCGACGTTTTGCCAAGCATCAAAGCGGCAAAGGCGCGCGTTTTTTTCTTTCCAGCCCGGCGGTGGCGCTGGTGTATACCGAAGCCTGCCGCGATAAGGGTGAAGCCTTGCGTCAGGAGCGGCTGATCAAGAAACTCAAGAAAAGCGCCAAGGAATGCCTGGTGGCGAGTGCATCGTTGCTCCATCAACCCCACTGATACGTCTCCATCAGGAGGGTAGGCTGTCTGACCCTGGCACGCTAAGCTGCAGCACTTCCTCCCTGCAATGGCGAACCTCATGTCAGAGTTGATTCTTCATCATTACCCGACGTCTCCCTTCGCTGAGAAAGCCCGTTTGCTGCTGGGTTTCAAGGGGCTGTCCTGGCGTTCGGTGCATATCCCGCCGATGATGCCCAAGCCCGACTTGACGGCACTGACGGGTGGCTACCGCAAAACCCCGGTGCTGCAGATCGGCGCTGATGTTTATTGCGACACGTCGCTGATCGCCCGCCGACTGGAACAGGAAAAAACCTCGCCGGCGCTGTTTCCCGAAGGCCGGGAGATGATTGCAGCGTCTTTTGCCGCATGGGCCGATTCGGTGGTGTTCCAGCATGCGGTGAGCCTGGTGTTCCAGCCTGAGTCGGTGGCGGTACGTTTCGCCAAGCTACCGCCCGAAGCGATCAAGGCATTCATCGCCGACCGCGCCGGGCTGTTCAGCGGCGGCACGAGCACACGCTTGTCCGCCGAACAGGCCAAGCATCAATGGCCAACGATCATGGCGCGCCTGGAGCAACAATTGCAGCGCGAGGAAGGGGACTTTTTGCTGGGTGATCCTTCGATTGCCGACTTCGCCATGGCTCACCCGCTGTGGTTTCTTAAAGGCACGCCGGTGACTTCGCCGCTGGTAGACGCCTACCCGGCGATTTCGGCATGGCTGGCGCGAGTGCTGGGTTTCGGCCACGGTGCGCCGAATCAGATGAGTTCCGAAGAGGCCCTGGAAGTCGCCCGCAACGCGACGCCGGCAGCGCTGCCGGAGGAGTCGTTCGAAGAGCCGAACGGGTTTGCATTGGGGCAGCGTGTGACCATCGCCGCGACCGATTATGGCGTCGATCCAGTGGCCGGGGAGTTGCTGTTTGCCGGTCGCGAAGAGCTGATCCTGCGTCGCGAAGACGCGCTTGGCGGGGTGGTGCATGTGCACTTTCCGCGGCTGGGTTTTCAATTATCAACTTGATAAGAAGGTCAGACGCTCGATTAAAGTCGATCTGTCGCCCGGAGCAGGCAATACCGGGCGTTTACTCCAGAAGAGAACACACGATATTACAGCTCGCAGAGAACCAGGTGTGGCGCATTGGGAGGAATAAGGCCTTGCAGGTCGAAGATCGTTGTGGCGCGGCTGATTGCATCGCTCGTGCTGCTCCCGTTGAAAACGGTGGTGGTCTGTATCACGGTTTGGTTCGGTGGCAGGAAGAGTTGGCAGGTGTATTGCGCGGCAGAGGCGGAACCGGCGTAGATCGCAATGAAAGACAACACCAGGGCGCGTTGGATGATTTTTATAACGCGGTTTTGGGCTGGGTAGCACTGTATCGAGCTCATTTTATATGCTCCGTCTGTTCAGGCGTTCTCGCAAGAGGTTCGGCTCAGCGATGGATTCGGCTGAGGGGCATATATAAAAATGAACGCTATTTCAGGCATTGATACTGTAGGAGTTGACAGTCCCGATCAACGGGCGCTTACCGTCTACCCAGGGCTTGCGCGCGATGAGGCCATCAGAACTATAAAGCGGACAACGCCTTGAGAATGTTCTCTGGTTCATACCCACGAATCAACGTGCCATTGACCTCCAGGATCGGAATCCCCCGCCCACCCAGCGCCTCATAGGCCTTGCGCGCCTGCGCATCCTTCTCGATATCGAACTCGCGATAGGGCACGCCTTTTTCATCCAGGAACCGCCGTGTGGCCTTGCAGTAACCGCACCAGTCGGTGGCATACAGCACGACCCGGGCATCGGCCCGGATCTGTTCAGGCAGCATTTGCGAGGGGTTGAACACCCGTTCGATTTTGCCCCAGTTCTGGTACGCCACAATCACCAGAACAATCAGCAGGAATTTCTTGAGTACCTTTCCAAGCATCAATTGCGGCGCTTGAGCTGATCGGTCAGCGCCGTGGGCAGGCCCTTGATGATCAGCGTGCCGGCTTCTTCGTCATATTCGATCTTGGAGCCCAGCAGGTGGGCTTCGAAGCTGATGGACAAGCCTTCGGCGCGGCCGGTGAAGCGGCGGAACTGGTTGAGGGTGCGTTTATCCGCTGGAATCTCCGGCGACAGGCCATAGTCCTTGTTGCGGATGTGGTCGTAGAAGGCTTTCGGGCGATCTTCGTCGATCAGTTCGGACAGTTCTTCCAGGCCCATCGGCTCGCCGAGCTTGGCCTGGCTGCTGGCGTAATCCACCAGGGTCTTGGTTTTCTCCCGGGCATCGTCTTCGGGCAGGTCTTCGCTTTCGACGAAGTCACTGAAGGCCTTGAGCAGGGTACGGGTTTCGCCGGGGCCGTCGACGCCTTCCTGGCAGCCGATGAAGTCGCGGAAATACTCCGAGACCTTCTTGCCGTTCTTACCTTTGATGAACGAGATGTACTGCCTGGACTGTTTGTTGTTCTGCCATTCCGACACATTGATCCGCGCTGCCAGGTGCAGTTGGCCCAGATCAAGGTGACGGGACGGGGTCACGTCCAGCTCGTCGGTGACCGCCACGCCTTCGCTGTGGTGCAGCAGGGCGATCGCCAGGTAATCGGTCATGCCCTGTTGATAATGGGCAAACAGCACGTGGCCGCCCACCGACAGGTTGGACTCTTCCATCAGCTTTTGCAGGTGCTCCACCGCCACGCGACTGAATGCGGTGAAATCCTTGCCACCCTCGAGATACTCCTTCAGCCAGCCGCTGAACGGGTGCGCCCCGGACTCGGCATGGAAGAAACCCCAGGCCTTGCCTTGTTTGGCGTTGTAGCTCTCATTGAGGTCGGCGAGCATGTTCTCGATGGCTGTGGACTCGCTCAGCTCGGAGTCACGGGCATGGAGCACGGCGGGCGTGCCGTCGGGTTTTTTGTCGATCAGGTGGACGATGCAATGACGGATCGGCATGGATTTCTCGGCTGATAGAAGAGAGGAGGGCGCGCTCCCCCCAAAAGGCCCAGTGTACCGCAATCACTGGTTTTGGAACCCTGCAAAGCCCCTTTCAGACCCGTCCGACACGCCATATGCATTTTTTTACCGTTTTAGCGCAAGAAAGCTGACCAAATGGGTAGCTAGAGGCGGATATTTCACAGGCGTTGTGCTAGTTTTGCCCGGTCTTACGCGAAGTCACTGCGTTAAGCGTGCATTCAGCATTTGTCAGGTCGAACCAAACCCGGTTTTCGGCATCTATTACCCCGATCCGTCGTGGTGATTACCGAGGGTGTCTGATCCTCTGAGATCGGGCTCGATGGCTGACACTGCACTCTGCAATCCATATGAATTTGATAGGGAAGGAACACTACATGGCTCTTACTAAAGACCAACTGATCGCTGACATCGCTGAAGCTATCGACGCGCCAAAAACTACTGCGCGTAACGCTTTGGACCAACTGGGTCAGATCGTTGCCGATCAGCTGGAAAATGGCGGCGAAATCACCTTGCCAGGCATCGGCAAGCTGAAAGTCACCGAGCGTCCTGCCCGCACCGGCCGCAACCCTTCGACTGGCGCAGCCATCGAAATCGCTGCCAAGAAAGTTGTTAAGTTCGTGCCAGCCAAAGCGCTGAACGACGGCATCAACAAGTAAGATCGCGTTCAAAAGAAAACCGTGCGGCGGAGTGATCCGGGCACGGTTTTTTGTTGCCCTGAATAAAGTGGCCTGTGGCGAGGGGATAAGTCCCTCATGGTGCGGCTTTTGTGGCGAGGGAGCTTGCTCCCGC
>NZ_JABWQV010000210.1 GCF_014268615.1 Pseudomonas tehranensis
TTCGCGAGCAAGCCCGCTCCCACAGGGAATCGGCGGTGACTGCGGGTTATCCTTTTAACGCGGCTTCGATGGCCGCGATGTCGATCTTTGTCATCTCCATCATGGCTTCGAACGCGCGCTTGGCGGCGGCTTGATCGGGATTGGCTATCGCGGCGGTCAACACGCGCGGGGTGATCTGCCAGGACAGGCCCCACTTATCCTTGCACCAGCCGCAGGCACTGGCCTGGCCGCCGTTGCCGATAATCGCGTCCCACAAGCGATCCGTTTCGGCCTGGTCATCGGTCGCAACCTGGAATGAAAAGGCTTCGTTGTGCTGGAACGCCGGGCCTCCGTTGAGCCCCAGGCATGGAATGCCCATCACCGTGAACTCGACCGTCAGCACATCGCCCTGCTTGCCCATCGGGTAGTCACCGGGGGCGTGATGAACGGCCTGCACCGCACTGTCCGGGAACGTCGCGGCGTAGAACTGCGCAGCCTCCAGCGCAGCGCCGTCGTACCAGAGACAAATCGTGTTTTTATTGTTCATCCGGGTCTCCGAGAGAAGGACTGGACGATTAAGTCTAGCAGCGTCCCTGGCGGATGAAGGCTATCGGACACACGGGCTAACCACTCACCCGCTCCCCATGACTGACCATCCAGCGAATCATGCTCGCCAGCGGCACCCGGTAATTCTGGGTGTCGCACGCGCCGGCCTGGTCATGGCTGTACAACTCCAGGTAGCGGCTGAGCAGTAGATGTCGGCCGTCCTGCGCCAACTGCAGTTCGATCTCCCGGCAATGCAGAATACCTCTGTCGAGGATTTTCACTCGCCGGTGCAGAACCAATACAGGGTTACTCATCAACGGTCTCCCCCCTCCTGGCAAGCGGCGTCATCCCCCGCCACCGCGCCCAACTTGCCCTGGGCGACAAAATCGGCGCGCCGCTGCGCGACCGAGTCACGAAGCGCCACGTAGTAATCCGGTTGAGTGCGCAATTTGTCGGTCAGTGGGAGCGCCTCGGCACGACCATCGACGATGCCGCCTACGGTATCGATCGTACCTAGCGTATCGACCGTGTCGCTGTTGCTGCCGAACGGATCGACCGCAGAACTCAGCAGTCTGCCGGTGGCGTCCCTCAAACTGGACGTTCCCAGCAGCGGCAGTTCGAGGATCGGCCCGGGGGCGAGATTCCAGACGCCGAATGTCTGGCCGAAATCGGCCTTGTGGCGCTCGATGCCGAGCTTACCGGACACATCGATCAGCCCGACGATGCCGGCCGTGGTGTTGATGACGAAACGCCCCAGGGTGTTGACCGAGCGTTGGGCGTTGCCTTGCAGCAGATCGTTGATGAAGACCTTGGGCTCACCGAAGTTCGCCACGAAGTTATGGACGCCCGTCTGCATGACCTCTGGCAGCTTGCGATAGCCGCGGGCAACGGGGGCCAGCGCATAGTCATCGACGGTCCGGTTGAAGGCGAAAATGCCGCGGTTGACGGGCTCTGCCGGATCATGAACGGTGTAGCTCGCATGTTCACAACTGCCAGGGGTTGCAGCGGGCGTGCTGGTGCAGCCGCTGGCGAATGCCACGAGTCCTACGACAACAGTGCAACGAACAAACAGCGGAGCGGGCTTGGTGATCGGCATACAAGGCTATCTCGGCGAGAAATTGGGGCGATACCGGTCAGTTAGGGGAAACACAGCCATGCACCTATCCTTGTTGGCGGGCTATTTTTAACTGACTGACATGGGGCGATCCTGCCCCTGATTCTTTGCCTGAAGATTTCCACAACATTGCCCTTCGGCAACTTTGTTACCGAGTTGAAATATATGACGCAGGCCCCGGATTGACCCTAGTATTCCCTTCTGTATTCATTGCCCTGCGTGCCCACTGTGAGCCATCTATTACTGGTGGACGACGACCTCGAAGTCCTCGCCCTCTTGCGCAAATTCCTCGAGCAACATGGCTATAGCGTCGAAGTGGCCGCCGACGGTGCCGCGCTGTGGCAGGCGGTGGCGCGTCGGTTGCCGGACCTGATCATCCTCGATGTCATGTTGCCAGGGGACAGTGGGCTGGTGCTCTGCCAGCGACTGCGGGCCGAGCATACGGTCGGCATCATCATGCTCACGGCCATGGGTGAGTTGAGTGATCGGGTCGTCGGTCTTGAGCTGGGGGCGGACGATTACCTGACCAAGCCGTTCGATGCGCGCGAGCTGCTGGCCAGGGTGCGCGCCGTGCTCAGGCGCACCGGCGAAGCCAGGGGCACGCTGAACAGCACCTCGCGGCTGATTCTGGAATTCGAAAACTGGCAGTTGGACGTCACCCGTCGCGAGTTGCGCTCACCCGACAAAGTCATGATCCCGCTGTCCACCGGCGAGTTTGAGTTGCTGCTGGTCTTTGCCGAACACCCGCGCCGGGTCCTCACTCGCCAGCAACTGCTGGACTTGGCCCGCGGCGAAACCTACGACGCCTTCGATCGCAGCATCGACGTCCAGGTCAGCCGGCTGCGCCGCAAGCTGGAGAGCGATATCAATGGCCCATCGATGATCCGCACCATTCGCAACAGCGGCTACCTCTTCAGCCCCCATGTGGTGAAGCGATGAAGCCCCGGCAATCAGCCTTCCGTCGACCACGCGATACGGTAGCCCGCTGGATTGCCCTGACCACCATGCTCGCCATGCTGACGTTGCTGGCCCTGAACGAGCTGTTCGGCCTGCTGGCCGGGACCTGGGCACGCCCTCCCCTGATGGAAACCGGCCTGATGGATAAGGCCGCCACCATCACGCGCATCATCGACTCGGTGGCGCCCGGACAACGGTCCGATATCGCCAGGGCGGCCAGCGACCAGGGGTTCGCCGCGCACTGGTTACCCCGCCGGGAAGACGCGCGATTGCCGCTGATCGAGGACCCGCAGTTCAGTGAGGGGTCGGCGTTCCTGCGCAAGCAACTTGGCCGGCCCGAGGCCAGGGTAGAGGCCTACGAACCCGGCGATTGGCCGGCCGATGCGCCAGACAGACGCTACGCGGTCCTCATCCAACTGGCCGACCATTCCTGGGTAGAGTTTTCCGTGCCTTCTCGCAGTTGGGGCATGAAGGAATGGATGCGCAACCTGATCATTATCGGGCTGATACTTTTATCGACGTTCATCGTCGGCCTGATTGCCACGCGGCACCTGGCGACCCCGCTGGAACGCTTCGCCGAGGGCGCCAGGCGCTTTGGCGTGGACTTCAAGGCGCCGCCCATCCCGGTGGTCGGCCCTCACGAAATCCGTCAGGCGATACTCGCGTTCAATGCCATGCAGGCCCAGCTCCAGCACTTCGTCCAAGACCGCACGCAAATGCTCGCCGCCATCTCCCACGACCTGCGCGCCCCTTTGACCCGCATGCGCCTGCGCGGGGAATTCATTGAGGATGCCGAGCAGCAGTCGAGACTGTTCAGGGACGTGGATGAAATGCAGGCGATGGTCAATTGCGCGTTGGAATTCTTCCGCGACGAAGCTCGGCTCGAACACGCCACCGCGTTCGACCTGGCCGAACTGCTGCACACCGTCGTCGACGACTTCAAGGATGCCGGCACCGAGGTTTCATTCGAGGGCGCTCATCGGTTCGTTTACGTGGGCCGGCCCATCGGGATCAAGCGCGCGCTGGTCAACCTGATCGACAATGCGAGTAAATATGGCAGCGAGCCGGGCGTTCAGCTCAAGGCGTTCATGGACCGCGTCGAGATTCGCGTCCACGACCGCGGGCCAGGTATCGCCCCGCAGTTCCACGAGCAAGTCTTCGCGCCGTTCTTTCGCATCGAAGGCTCGCGCAACAAGAACACCGGTGGTGTCGGGCTGGGGCTGTCGGCAGCGCGGGCGACGGTGCTGGAGCATGGCGGCACGCTGACCCTCAGGAATCGGCGGGGCGGCGGCTTGGAGGTCAAGGTCTCGCTGCCGCTCAATTGACCCTGGCACGACACGCCGGCAAACAATGTTCTAAACAACACGCGCCTTCCTCGGTAGGATATCCGGCCTTTTGACCAGGACCGGCCTACCGGAATTGCCCTGATGATTCTGATCATTTACGCCCACCCCTACCCTGACCAATCACGGGTCAACCAGCAAATGCTCCAGCGGGCATCCAGCAATCCGGACGTGGTCATACGGTCCCTCTACGATCTTTATCCGGACTTCGACATCGACGTCGAGGCCGAACAGCGCGCCATCGAACAGAGCCAACTGCTCGTTCTCCAACACCCGATGTATTGGTACAGCATGCCGCCGCTGCTGAAGTTGTGGATCGATAAAGTGTTCACCCATGGCTGGGCCTATGGCAGAGACGCCACAGTCCTCAAAGACAAGCCCCTGCTGTGGGCCGTCTCCACGGGTGGCAACCATGATCATTTCCAGATCGGCGCCTACCCGGGCTTCCAGGTGCTGGCCCAGCCCCTCCACGCAACGGCCCTCTACTGCCACATGCGCTGGCTGGAGCCGGTCGTGGTACACGGCGCGTATGCCGGCGCGTGCGAGACCCTGGACGCACAAATCGAACACTACAGCGCACGCCTGGCCTCCTGGAAGGAAGATTGATATGGAGACTCACAGCCTGATTGAACTGCTTATCTACCTGGGTTCGGCGGTGTTGATCGTGCCGATTGCCGTCAGGTTGGGCCTGGGCCCGGTGTTGGGTTATCTGCTGGCCGGATGCGTGATCGGCCCGTGGGGACTCAAGCTCGTTACTGACGTAAAGGCGATTCTGGAATTCGCCGAAATCGGCGTGGTGCTGATGCTGTTCGTCATCGGGCTCGAGCTCGATCCCAAGCGGCTCTGGGCGCTGCGCAGGATGGTGTTCGGTGGCGGCGCCTTGCAGATGCTCGCCTGTGGCGGGGCAATCGCGGTGTTCTGCGCGGCCCTGGGGCTGAATTGGACGGCCGCGCTGCTGGTCGGCCTGACCCTGAGCCTGTCCTCCACGGCCATCGCCATGCAAGCGATGAACGAGCGCAACCTGACGTCGACCGCCGTCGGACGCAGCAGCTTCGCCGTCCTGCTGTTCCAGGACATCGCGGCCATTCCCCTGGTTGCCATGATTCCGTTGTTGGCGGCCCACGGCGACACGCCGTCCGGCACCGCTCTGGTGCTTTCGATCATCAAAATCGTCGTAGCCATCAGCGTCGTCGTGCTGTTGGGGCGCTACGTGACGCGTCCGCTGTTGCGCTTCGCCGCGCGGTCGGGTCTGCGTGAGATCTTCAGCGCCGTGGCGCTGTTTCTGGTGTTCGGCTTCGGTTTTCTGCTGGAAGAGGCCGGCTTGTCGATGGCCATGGGCGCGTTCCTCGCCGGGGTGCTGCTGGCCAGTTCTGAATACCGCCATGCACTGGAAAGCGACATCGAACCGTTCAAAGGCTTGCTGCTGGGGTTGTTTTTTATCGGTGTCGGCATGTCGATCGATTTCGGCACGCTGATCAATGCTCCGCTGAAGGTCATGACCCTGACCCTGGGTTTCATTCTGATCAAATTGTTGGTGATCAAGGGCGTCAGCCGTTTGCTGAACGTCCCTGCCGGCCAACGCTCATGGCAGGCGGTGTTGTTGGGCCAGGGCAGCGAGTTCGCCTTCGTGGTGTTCGGCGCCGCCACGCTGGCCGGCATTCTGACCGACCAGTGGGGCAAGAGCCTGACGCTGGCGGTGGCCCTGTCCATGTGCCTGACGCCGTTGCTGATCCTGCTGTTGGATCGAGTAGAGTCCGCCACCAAGAAAAACCGGCAGGAATCCGACCTCGTCGATCAGCAGAACCCACGGGTGATCATCGCCGGGTTCGGCCGCTTCGGGCAGATCGCCGGGCGTCTGTTGATGTCCTGCGGCGTCGAGGTGGTGGTGCTGGACCATGACCCCGACAACATCGAGACGCTGCGCAAATTCGGCGTAAAAGTGTTCTACGGCGACGCCACGCGCCTCGATCTGCTCCACGCGGCCGGCGCCGGCCAGGCGGTGGTGCTGATCAATGCGATTGACGACCAGCAGGACAACCTGACGCTGACCCGACTGGCCCAGGAGCACTTCCCCGCGTTGAAACTGATCGTCCGTGCGCGGGACATGGGGCACCTGATCACCCTGCGGCAGATGGGCGTAGAGACCGCCGAGCGGGAAACCTTCGAGAGCGCGTTGGCATTGGGCCGAAATGCGCTGGTGCAGATGGGTGTCGGGGCTTACGAAGCGCGCGAGCGCGCGGATCAGTTCCGTCGTTTGAATCTGCAGATGCTGGAGGAAATCGTCGCCCAGCCGGAAGACGACCTCAAGTTCAGGCACGACGCCTACCAGCGCGCCAACGCGTTGCTCACCGAAATGTTCAACGAAGACCGTGCGCGCCCCGTCGACAGTTGGCCTGACCATCATCGAAACGAGACGGATGAGGCACGCAGCTGATCCGTCCCCCGGCGTCACACCCGCCCGAACTGGCGCCGGTACTCCACCGGCGTCAGCCCGGTCAGCGTCTTGAACATCCGTTGCAGGTTGGAACTGCTGCTGAAACCCAGCTCGGCGCCGATGCTGGCGAGGGGTAATGATGTCAACGTCAGGCGTTCGCTGACCTGATTCAGCTTGATGCACCGGGCGTACGCTGCGACGGTCTGGCCCGTTTCGCTGCCGACCTTGCGCGCGAGCGTGCGCTCGGACATGGCGAGCCGCCCCGCCAGCGCCTTGACCGTGATGTGTTCCGCTGGCATTTGCTCGATCAGCCCATGCAACCGACGCAGCAACCCATCGGGCTGCTGGACCAGGGCGATCCCTTGGAACGCCGCGTGAGAAATCGCTGGGCGCGCAAGCACCATGAGCCGGGTAATGTCGCGCAGCACATCACGGCTGACGCTCTGTTCGATCAATTTTTCCGCGATGGGCAAATAACCATTCACCCCCGAAGCAGTGGCGGTTCGCTCATTGAACACGCAGTTCTGATCGCTTTGCCAACGGACTTTTTGATACTGCGCCTGCATCGCCTGAGCCAGCCACCACGTTACCGTCGCGCCCTGCCCGTCCAATTGCCTGCAGGCGGCCAGCAGGCAAACGCCTGTGCAGTAAGCCCAGAGTTGAAGGCGTCGGGGACGTTTCGACAGGGCTTTCAACAGCTGGGTCTGCCCGGCAAGTACCGCGTTCACCTGCTCGGCCGATTCGGCCCAGAAACCGGGGACCAGGACGGCGTCGAGTTCGCAACGGCCCAAGGCCGCCTGCGCTTGCAGACTTATGCCATGTGCACAGGTTACCGGGCCTGCTTGCAGGGCGACATAAGTCGCCTCGAACAACACCCGGCCGCTTCTGCGGTTGGCCGCATGCAGCAGATCGGCGAACGCAAACAGCCCGGCAGGCATGCAACCGGGAAACAAGAGTAGACCGACACGAAGTTTTTGAGGCATGGCTTGAAATGAATCAATGATGTCAGATTCGGCCATTATGCCCATCACCGCCGATCGACACCATGAAGCGCTCGCCCAAAAAAGGAACGCTCCATGAAAATTCAGCAAATTCGTAACGCCACGATCATCCTTGAATCCGGCCCGTATCGTGTGCTCGTCGATCCGATGCTGGCCGGCAAAGGTATGCTGCCGCCGCTTCGGTTGTTCGGTGCCACCCAGCGCAATCCACTGGTGGAACTGCCAGCGTCTACGGCTGGCGACCTGGAGACCGTGACTCACTGCCTGATCACGCACTGCCAGAAAGGTCATTTCGATCATCTGGACCGAGCCGCCAAGCGGTGGTTGAGGGAAAAACAGATCCCGGTGATCTGCACACCCCATGACGCCCCCTATCTCGCCAAGCGGGGCTTGAATGTCCAGCCGCTTGCCAAGGAACACCAACAGCCCGGCGCGTTTTTGGGCGGCACGATCCGTACAGTCAGGTGCACCCATGGGCAGGGCCTGGTGGGCAAGCTGATGGAGCACGGCGTCGGTTACCTGATCGAGCTGCCTGGCGAACCCAGCGTCTACCTCACCGGCGACACCCTGCTCAGCCCCGCCGTGCGCGAGTTTGTCTTGCACCATCAACCGCAGGTCAGCGTGGTGCCGGCAGGCGGGGCGCGGTTTGATTTAGGCGGCGACATCATCATGGGCATCGAGGAAACCCTGGCGTTCGCCCGCTTGTCTCGCGGGACCGTGGTTGCTAATCACCTCGAAGCGATCAGCCACTGCCCGACGACGCGCAAAGCACTGCGCGACGCCGCCGCGATGGCCGGGCTCGAAGGTCGGATACGGGTACCGGAAGATGGCGAGACATTGGTGTTCCAGCCTGGCTGAACCAGCCCGTCCAACTCGCTCATCAGACGCAGGCGTACATGAGCAGAGAAAGGAAATCACGAAAGGCTAGACGAGGGACGGTAAACTGGCCGCGCAAGGGCCGCTTGCGTCGCGACCGCCCCATTACCCTTTCCTGAACAAGAGGCTTTCATGGCAAACCAAGACATCACGTTCATCCCCGACCCGGACGCGGACTCCATCTCTTCCGACATCGCCGGCTTCGGCGGCCTGCTGGTTTCCACCCAGATTCCCACTCGCCCTGACGGCAGCCTGGAACTGGGTGACATCACCTTGCAAAGCGAATGCACATTGCAGGCACTCAAAACGGCCCTGGAAGGCGCCGGCAGTTCCATGGACCGGGTCTTGCACCTGACGATTTACCTTACCGACATGGCCGACCGCGCGGCCTTCAACGAGGTGTACCAGCGTTTCTTCGCCAAACCCTGGCCGGTACGCGCCGCAGTGGGCGTAGCGGCGCTGGCAGTTGAAGGGATGCGGGTAGAAGTAACGGCGATGGCGGCCAAAGGCTGAGGTAGCGGCTTGTTGAACATTCGGCGCGGAGTTTGAAGCCCCCATAAGGTGAATCCAAAGTGCCCCTTGTGGCGAGGGGATTTATCCCCGTTGGGCTGCGTAGCGGCCCTAAAGCAGTTAACGCAATCTTCCTGGCGCACCGAGTTGCCTGGTTTGGGGGCTGCTGC
>NZ_JABWQV010000211.1 GCF_014268615.1 Pseudomonas tehranensis
GAGGCGGTTTTTTTGTTGGGACAGCTAAGCGATCACTCGGCCAGCTTGAAGGTAATGAAACTCGCACGGCCCTGACGCAGCACTCGCATCGAGACTGAACGATTCTTCGGCAAGGCCTTGGCGATGTCGGTGAACTCCTTGGCCGAACCGATTGCCTGGTTGTTCAGGTGAGTGATGATGTCGCCTGGTTGCAGGCCGATCATGGCCGCAGGACCCTCCTGCACCTCCTTGATCACTACACCACCTTGCAGCTCCAGGGTCCGCTTTTGCTCTGGCGTAAGCTCCGCCACAGCCACGCCCAGACGATTGCTGCTACGTTCCACGCCTGACTTGGCCAGTGAATCGAGCTCCTTGCCTTCCTCTGGAATGGCGCCGACGGTCAATTCGACGTTTGTGCGCTTACCTTCGCGGATCACTTCCAGATTCGCCTTGGAACCGGCCTTGAGGGCACCCACCAGATGTGGCAGGTCAGCGGACATGACGATCGGCTGGCCATTCATGCTGAGGATCACGTCGCCCACTTGCAGGCCACCCTTGGCAGCCGGACCATCCTCCTGAATTTGCGCCACCAGCGCACCGGCAGGTTTCTCCAGCCCGAACGACTCGGCCAGGTCCTTGTTCACTTCCTGAATGACCACGCCCAACCAGCCGCGGCTGACCTTGCCTTCGGTTTTCAGCTGATTGGACACGTCCATGGCAACGTCGATCGGGATCGCGAAGGACACGCCCATGAAGCCGCCCGAACGGGTATATATCTGGGAGTTGATCCCGACGACTTCACCGTCGAGGTTGAACAGCGGCCCACCGGAGTTGCCTGGGTTGATCGGCACGTCGGTCTGGATGAACGGCACGTAGTTTTCGTTTGGCAGGCTGCGGCCGATGGCGCTGACGATGCCCTGGGTTACGGTATGGTCAAAGCCAAACGGCGAACCGATGGCCACAACCCACTGACCGGCTTTCAGGTTCTGGGATTTGCCCAGCTTGAGCACGGGCAGATCTTTACCTTCGATCTTCAGCAACGCCACGTCAGAACGCGGGTCAGTACCGATCAGTTTGGCCTTGAGCTCACTGCGGTCTGCCAGGCGCACCAGGATCTCGTCGGCATCGGCAATCACGTGATTATTGGTCAGGATGTAACCGTCAGGCGAAATAATGAAACCCGAGCCCAGGGACTGCGCTTCACGCTGACGGCCACCGCCGGGAGACCGCGGTTGCGGCATCCCGCGTTCGAAGAACTCGCGCAGCATCGGCGGCAAACCTTCCAGGTCCGGCATCTGCTGATCCATCACTCTGCGTTCCGGCAGTTTCTGGGTGGTACTGATGTTCACCACCGCCGGCGAGGCTTGCTCGACCAGCTCAGTGAAGTCAGGCAATTCGACCGCCATAGCGGGAACGGCCTGACCGAGCACAAGCACAGTGGCAAAGATGGAAAGATAGGTTTTCAAGCGTGGTATCGACATACGGCTCCCGTTACGACGAGCGTGGTTAAGCGATATGGAGCAAGAAATACCAGGGGAAGATACGCCGGTATTTTTGTTCCGCAAACAGGCAAGGCCAGAGCCGAGCGGCTCTGACCTATAGAAAAAAAATTGAAGTTTTGCAAATGAAAATACTGACAGAAAGTTTCGGCATTTCGATCAAGTCCCGGCGCTGTAAGCCTCTTGCCCAATCGAACCACCCTGGCAGCTATTGAGTCGCCGTGGCATCGGAACGCATGGAGAGCGCGATCCGTTCCGCTGTGCCGATGGGAATTTCGCCGACCACCGTGACCATCATTTCGCCCTGAGGCGTCGTGAGTCGACGCGAAACAGCGGCTGTCGGGCCGAGCTGCGTACGCGTATCCGTGACGGTCGCGCCGTTCAATGGTTCCAGAAACACCGAGAAACGAGCCAAGCCATCGTCATACATCAGGCTATTGACCTGAACGTTGGTTTGCGGATCCTTTCTCATCCCACTGTTGGTCAGTTCGAAGCCCGGCGGAAGCCAGTCCGAACGCCATGCAGTTTTCGCCATCGCGCTTTTAGCTGGGGTCTGCGCTATAACCTTGCACTCGGCAGTGGCTTGCAGATCACCGTCGGACGGCGCCGTGATATTCAAACGTGTGAACTGAAAACGCTCGAGCAGTTGGCCCTTGTCATTGAGCAAAAGAGACTTGAGCGGCAGGCCGGTCTCTCGGTCCAGATGCAGTTCGAAACCATAACGATGCTGGTCCTTGGGCGTCAGCGCCACAATCACCGCCGGGCGCCCAGCAACACGCGACTTGCCAATGACGGCAAGGTCATACCAATTCTTGAGTTTTTGCGGATCGAGCGCACGTGCCGTGCCTTCAGGCGTATTCCCCACCCCAGCAACCAAGGAGCCACTTACGCATTGAGTACGTCCATCAATGCGCAGGACTTCCTGTGCCGAACCGTCGAGCTGGAGTAACCGCTCGCGGACTTTGCCATCCTGGACACGATGCCAGATGTTATGGGTAGAAAAACTACCATTGCGCTCGTAAACGAAAGTGCCCTGGAAGCTTTGCTGTTGCTCGGCTTGACTCAGACGATTAAGCCAGTCCTGAGCCTCACCGGCATAGGCTGGGATAACGCACCAGCCACCTAGCAAAAGCGAAAATAGAGGTATGGCGCGCAATCGTCCTCCTTAGCGGTCTTCCAAACTGGCTGCACGAGCGTAAGGCAACGCGCTTTCAGTACCTTTCAGGGCAGCTTCCTGGGCATGCTGACGCAGGTAGTTGGGCAGACGCTGATCATGCCAGCCTGGCTGGCCTTGCAGCACACCGTTGGCCATGGGACCTGCGACTTCCGAACTTTCGCTATAGCCGGCCAACACTGCCGGGCCCTTGACCTGTGGAGCGGCCAAGCCAGGCTGGTTGGACTGCTGGGCCATTTGCACACCGGCAATCTCATCCTGGTTGTAGAGGCGAACCCCTGCCAGAACAGCTACCGTCACCGAAGCGGCAACCGCCAGACGACCCAAGTTGCGCCAAGGGCTGCGGGAGGCTTTGACCGGAACCGCTTCATCAGCCAGTGCAGCAGATACAGCCGCAGCGATGTCAAGACGCGGAAGCAGCAGGTCCTTGTGCATGACAGCCCGGGCGATCTGGTAACGAGCCCAGGTCTCACGGGTTTCAACATCGTCGAAGGCATTTAATACCCGACGCAATTCCAATTCGTCCGCTTCGTTATCCATCACTGCGGACAGCGATTCCTGCAGGGCTTCACGACTCATGGCGTTCCTCTCTTGGCTGTCGCCGCTGTCTCAGTTTTCCTGCAACAAAGGTTGCAGGGCTTTATCGATGGCCTCCCGAGCGCGGAAAATCCGGGAGCGCACGGTACCCACCGGACACTGCATGACGCTGGCAATGTCCTCGTAACTCAGACCGTCGAATTCACGTAAAGTTAGAGCCGTACGCAAATCTTCGGGCAGTTGCTGGATGGTCCGATGGACAGTGCCTTCGATCTCATCCCGCAGCAACGCTCGTTCCGGTGATTCAAGATCCTTGAGGCCGTGATCGCCATCATAGAACTCTGCATCTTCAGAACTTACATCGCTATCCGGCGGCCGACGGCCGCGTGAAACCAGATAGTTTTTCGCCGTGTTGATGGCGATGCGGTAAAGCCACGTATAAAACGCGCTGTCTCCGCGAAAATTACCAAGCGCGCGGTAAGCCTTGATGAAGGCTTCCTGAGCAACATCCTGGGCTTCATGGGTGTCGTGCACAAAACGCACGATCAACCCGAGAATTTTGTGCTGGTATTTCAGCACTAGCAGATCGAAAGCTCGCTTGTCGCCGCGTTGAACGCGCTCGACCAGTTGCTGATCCTCTTCCTGGGTTAGCATGAACACTCCTCGATAAGCTCGAAGGAGGCTTGCATTACTAATCGACCGGGCTTGCAACCATAGACTCGGGCTTTTCGCAAAAGTTCTCCCCTCCAAGCAAGTTTCCGGCGTGCTCTGATCCGGCACGCACGAAAAGCGCAGCGCGAGATTCCCCGGCTGCGCGAATAATCTGTCGCCGGGCCTGTCGGCAAAGATTCAAATCCTAATCTTGCACCAACCCGACGTTGTTCCCTTTTGCAGACAACCGTCTATTGAACCCAGTCGCTCGGCAAAAGTTCCAACTATTTATAGCCTTGCGTATGGAACATCGGGCAACCCTGACGAGATAAACAGTGTTTCATCCTCGAAACGGTCGCCTTGTCGCCCATCCACCAAAATCGTGATCCGACGAAGCGCATCACCTTTGTGTCATTCTGGTTTCACATTGCCATGAATACGCCGCTATTGTGCCGATCCCCCTCTCTATATACTAGTGGGCTGCATGGCTGCCTGACCCATTGAAACGGATGTCTTGCACCAACCCCGACTCGGGTCGTTTTGAGCGGAAACCTTTCAAATGAGCCAACAGTTCCAACACGATGTTCTGGTAATCGGCAGCGGCGCCGCCGGTTTGAGCCTGGCGCTGACACTGCCGGAGCATCTGCGCATCGCAGTCCTGAGCAAAGGCGACCTGGCCAACGGTTCGACATTCTGGGCCCAGGGCGGCGTCGCGGCCGTGCTGGATGACACCGACACTATTGAATCGCATGTCGATGACACCCTCAATGCCGGAGGAGGCCTGTGCAATCCCGAAGCCGTGCGTTTCACCGTCGAGCACAGCAGGGAAGCCATACAATGGCTGATCGACCAGGGCGTCCCGTTCACGCGTGACGAACAATCCGGGACCGAAGACGGTGGTTTCGAGTTTCACCTGACCCGCGAAGGCGGTCACAGCCATCGACGCATCATTCACGCCGCTGATGCCACCGGCGCGGCGATTTTCAAGACCTTGCTGGCCCAAGCCCGCCAGCGACCCAATATCGAGCTTCTGGAACAACGCGTCGCGGTCGATCTGATTACCGAAAAACGCCTGGGCCTGGACGGCGACCGCTGCCTGGGCGCCTACGTGCTCAACCGTGGCACCGGCGAAGTCGACACCTACGGCGCCCGCTTTGTGATCCTCGCCTCCGGTGGCGCCGCGAAGGTCTATCTATACACCAGCAACCCCGACGGCGCCTGCGGGGACGGCATTGCCATGGCCTGGCGTTCGGGCTGCCGGGTGGCGAACCTGGAGTTCAATCAGTTCCACCCCACATGCCTCTACCATCCGCTGGCCAAGAGCTTTCTGATCACCGAGGCCCTGCGCGGCGAAGGTGCTCACCTGAAACTTCCCAACGGTGAGCGCTTCATGCAACGCTTCGATTCCCGCGCCGAACTGGCGCCCCGGGATATCGTCGCCCGGGCCATCGACCATGAAATGAAGCGCCTGGGCATCGACTGCGTTTACTTGGACATCAGCCACAAACCCGAAGCCTTCATCAAGAGCCATTTCCCGACGGTGTACGAGCGCTGCCTGGAATTTTCCATCGACATCACCAAGCAACCGATTCCGGTGGTGCCAGCGGCGCATTACACCTGCGGTGGCGTGATGGTCGACCAACAGGGTCGCACCGACGTACCGGGTCTGTATGCCATTGGCGAAACCAGCTTCACCGGCCTGCACGGCGCCAACCGCATGGCCAGCAACTCGTTGCTGGAGTGTTTCGTCTACGCCCGCTCGGCGGCGGCGGACATTCTTGAGCAATTGCCGCAGATCGGCGCTCCGTCCGCCCTGCCCTCGTGGGACGCCAGCCAGGTCACCGACTCGGACGAAGATGTGATCATTGCGCACAACTGGGACGAACTGCGGCGCTTCATGTGGGACTACGTCGGCATCGTGCGCACCAACAAACGCCTGCAGAGGGCGCAGCATCGGGTGCGGCTGTTGCTGGATGAAATCGATGAGTTCTACAGCAACTACAAGGTCAGCCGCGACCTGATCGAGTTGCGCAACCTGGCCCAGGTCGCTGAACTGATGATTCGCTCAGCCATGGAACGCAAGGAAAGCCGCGGGCTGCACTACACCCTCGACTACCCGGGCCTACTACCCGAAGCGCTGGACACTATCCTGGTGCCGCCCACCTACGCCGGCTGAACTTGAGCCGAACCCGCAGGCGCCGGTGCAGATCCGGCGCCAGCGCATCGCGGGGCACGCACAGCGAACGGACCCGCCATTCACCCCGCAGGCGAAAACGCAGCACGATAATCATCGGCAACGCCAGGCTGTCCGGGCGCAGTTGCACCGCCTGCCAGCCACCGGCCCTGTTCCACAGCTGCCAGCCATCGGCATCACGACGCAACCGGCAAAAGGCCTGACGGTGGGTCAACAATAGATGCCGCGGTAGCGTCCAGGCACCATGGGCCAGGCACAGCAGCACGCCGAGGCTGATTAACCAGAACGGGACGGACAACAGCAACAACGAACCCAAGGCAAAGGCCTGGGCCAGGAGATAGGCCGCCAGCAGTTGCCCGGAAGCCCGCCAGCGGCATTCAAAGCGATTACTTGGGCTGGACACGGTCCAGGATCATCCGAACCATGCGCTGCAGCTCCGGGTCTTCGGATTCGCTGCGTTCCATGAACCAGCCGAACATGTCCTGATCCTCGCACTCGAGCAGACGCACGTAGCACGCACGGTCCACATCGTTAAGGTGGGGATAAACTTCTTTCACGAACGGCACCAGCAACACGTCAAGTTCAAGCATACCGCGACGGCTGTGCCAGTAAAGGCGATTCAGTTCAACATCTTCGACCATGGAGCGCTCCTCAAATAGAGCGCAAGTATACAGGCCCCGCCGCGATGGAACAGACGGCTGGGGTCAGGCACCACCGATCCTTTGTGAACTACCCATTTCAAGGGCGCCCCCTTATGATGTCCACCAGACTTTTTACCCTGCGATGACCCATGGCTGATTCCGCTTTTTTCTGCACCCTGTCCCACGAAGGCGTTCTCGCGGTCCGCGGCGTGGACGCCGGCAAATTCCTGCAAGGCCAATTGACCTGCAACCTCAACTACCTGAGCGACAGCCGGGCCAGCCTCGGCGCGCGCTGCACCCAGAAAGGCCGGATGCAATCGAGTTTCCGCATCCTGCTCGAAGGCGATGGTGTACTGATGGCAATGGCCACCGAATTGCTCGAACCGCAACTGGCGGACCTGAAAAAGTATGCCGTGTTCTCCAAATCCAGACTGACCGATGAAAGCACCGCCTGGGCTCGCTTCGGCCTGGAAAACGCCGACACGGCGCTCGCAGCCCTGGGCCTCGAGCTGCCGGCCGACACCGACAGCGTCGTTCGTCATGATCGCCTGATCGCCATTCGCGTCTCTCCTAACCGCGCCGAACTTTGGGCGCCCGCCGAACAGGCCGACCCGCTGTCAGCCCGGCTGCGCGAACAGTTGACCGAGGGCGAGCTGAACCAGTGGCTGCTGGGTCAGATCCGCGCCGGGATCGGCCAGGTCATGCCGGCTACCCGCGAACTGTTCATTCCGCAGATGCTCAATCTGCAAGCCGTCGGCGGCGTGAGCTTCAAGAAAGGTTGCTACACCGGCCAGGAAATCGTCGCCCGCATGCAGTACCTGGGCAAGCTCAAGCGGCGCCTGTATCGGCTGCAAATGGATGCCAGTGAACTGCCCGAGCCTGGCGCCCCTTTGTTTTCACCCACGCACGGCAGCTCCATCGGTGAAGTGGTGATGGCCGCTCACGCCGAACGAAACATTGAACTGCTGGCCGTGGTACAGGCCGAAGCTGCAGAAGATGACAATTTGCACCTCGGCGCGCTGGAAGGCCCGGGCCTGCAATTGCTCGACCTGCCTTACGAACTGGACCGCGACCGCGAAATCCAGCGCTGATCGCAGCATTTTGTCGTAACACCCTAGAGAAACGAAATGAGCGATTTGGCGGATAAGGTCCAACGGGATTTGGTGGAGGCCATCGATAACGATGACCTGGTTCTGCCAACGTTACCGGAAGTGGCCCTGCAGATTCGCCGGGCCGCCGAAGACCCGGAAATCAGCGTCAGCAACCTGAGCAAAGTGATCGGTCGTGACACGGCGCTTTCGGCGCGCCTGATAAAAGTGGTCAACAGCCCACTGCTGCGGGCTACCCAGGAAGTCACCGACCTGCACACAGCCATCACCCGGCTGGGGGTCAACTACAGCAGCAACCTGGCCATCGGCCTGGTGATGGAGCAGATTTTCCATGCCCGTTCCGAAGTAGTGGAACAGAAAATGCGCGAAGTCTGGCGTAAAAGCCTGGAAATCGCCGGCGTCAGCTATGCGTTGTGCCGGGTCTATACGCAGCTCAAGCCCGATCAGGCCGCGCTGGGTGGGCTGGTACATCAGATCGGCGTACTGCCGATTCTCACCTATGCCGAAGACAACAATGAATTGCTGTCTGACCCGGTCAGTCTCAATCACGTCATCGAAACGATTCACCCGGTGCTGGGAGACAAGTTGCTCAGCGTCTGGGAATTTCCAGAAAGACTGGTGAAGCTGCCGGGGCTGTATCTGGACTTCACCCGAGACTCGAAGCAACTCGATTACGTCGACCTGGTGCAGGTGGCCGCCTTGTATTGCTACAAGGACTGCGACCACCCTCTGGGCAGGATCGATGCCTTCGGCGTACCGGCCTTCAAGAAGCTGGGCATCGACCCGGAAAACAAAGCCCGGTGCGCGGAGATCGAAGAAGCGCGGTCGATGTTTTACTAGAACGCCCGAGGGCAAGAAGCGTCTTTTTGTGGCGAGGGGATTTATCCCCGCT
>NZ_JABWQV010000212.1 GCF_014268615.1 Pseudomonas tehranensis
TGGCGAGGGGATTTATCCCCGTTGGGTGCGCAGCGCCCTGCGACTTTGCGACTGCTGCGCGGTCGAGCGGGGATAAATCCCCTCGCCACAAGGTATTCGCATGCCAGCTAAACGATTACAAATCCACAACACAGGTTTTTTCCTGACCACTGTGTCAAGGCGTAGAATGCGCCGCCTCGCGCTTCTCTTTTTTCGGACGTTTGGCCTGTGAATCCTGTGATCGACTACACCACCCCCCTCTCCCGCCCGGCCCGGGTTCGCCTGGAGCTCAAGACGCTGCTGGCCCTGGCATTGCCGATCATGGTGGCGCAGTTGGCGACCACTGCCATGGGCTTTGTCGACGCGGTGATGGCCGGCCGGGTCGGGCCAAGGGACCTGGCGGCGGTGGCTCTGGGCAATTCGATCTGGGTGCCGGTGTTCCTGTTGATGACCGGCACACTGTTGGCCACCACGCCGAAAGTCGCCCAGCGCTTCGGCGCCGGCACGTTCGACGAAATTGGTCCGCTGGTGCGCCAGGCGTTGTGGCTGGCGCTGGTGGTGGGATTGATCGCGACGCTGGCGCTGCTCGGCGCCGAACCGATCCTGCACATCATGAACGTGGACCCCGAACTGATCGGACCTTGCATGGAGTACCTGCAAGGCATCGCCACCGGCCTGCCGGCGGTGGCCCTGTATCACGTGCTTCGCTGCTTCAGCGACGGCCTGGGCCGAACGCGACCGGCGATGGTGCTGGGTTTGTGCGGGCTGGCGTTGAACATTCCGCTCAATTACATCTTCATTTACGGGCATCTGGGCCTGCCCGCCATGGGCGGCGTCGGTTGCGGCTGGGCCACGGCCCTGGTGATGTGGTTCATGGCCCTGGGCATGGCCGGTTGGGCGCGCTGGGCGCCGGCCTACCAGTCGAGCCGGCTATTCAACCGCTTCGACTGGCCACAATGGACCGTCATCAAGCGCCTGCTGGGCATCGGCCTGCCAATTGGCATCGCGGTGTTTGCCGAATCGAGCATTTTTGCGGTGATTGCCCTGCTGATCGGCAGCCTCGGCGCCACCGTGGTGGCCGGGCACCAGATTGCCCTGAACTTCAGCTCCCTGGTGTTCATGATTCCCTATTCGTTGGGCATGGCTGTGACGGTGCGGGTCGGCCAGGCCCTGGGCCGGCGCCAGCCTCGCGAAGCGCGCTTCGCCGCCGGCGTCGGCATGGGTACGGCGCTGGCGTATGCCTGCCTGTCGGCGAGCCTGATGTTCTGGCTGCGCGGGCCCATCGCGGCGATCTATACCGGCGATCCGGTGGTGATCGAAGTGGCGTCGATGCTGATTGTGTATGCGGCGCTGTTTCAGTTTTCCGATGCGATCCAGGTCACGGCGGCGGGGGCATTGCGCGGCTACCAGGACACTCGGGTGACGATGATCCTGACGCTGTTCGCCTACTGGGGCATTGGCCTGCCCGTGGGTTACATCCTGGGCCTGACCGACTGGCTCGGGGCGGCCAGCGGCCCGAGTGGCTTGTGGCAGGGCCTGATCGTGGGCTTGAGCTGCGCGGCGCTGATGCTGTCGATTCGCCTGGCCCGCAGCGCACGCAAGCAGATCCGCATCAGTCGTTTGGCGGACTAAGCGAGCTTCTTGCGGATCCAGTAGAGGTACGTGCCAGCCTCCTCATGCTGGGCCACCAGTTCGTGATCGAGAAACACGCAAAACTTGGGGATGTCACGGCGGGTCGAAGGGTCGGTGGCGATCACCTTCAGCAATCCGCCGGGGGCCAGGTCGCGGATATGCTGGTGCAGCATCATCACCGGCTCCGGGCAATTGAGGCCCGTGGCATCCAGCGTGCCGTCGACCGGCGTATCGTTTATTTCACTCATGTTCTACTCCTGAAACTGGCGGGTATTGTCGCGCAATGTCGGTGCGCGGTCACCCCTGGCTTAACGCCGTCCCCTGTGGGAGCGAGCCTGCTCGCGATAGCGGTGTATCAGTGGAAATCAATGTTGGTTGGCCCGACGCTATCGCGAGCAGGCTCGCTCCCACAGGGGATTTCATTGTCCTTAGGGGATTAGCGGGACTTCGACTTTTTCGTGTCCAGCCGCCGCAGATGACACGTCACTTCCTCACGGTCATGGTATAGCTGCTTGCAGCCGATCTCGACCTTGATGCCCCGGGCCTTGAAGCCGTCGGCGATACGTTCGAGCAAGCGTTTCACTTCGGCGTAACGCTGCTTCATCGGCAGCTTGAGGTTGACCACCGCCTCGCGGCAGTGCCCTTCGCCGATCCACTCTTCCAGCATCGCCGCATTACGCGCCGGCTTCTCGACGATGTCACAGACCATCCAGTCCACCGGCTGCTTGGGTTTGAAGGTAAAGCCGTCCGCCATCAGGTGTTGTACAAGACCGGTGTCCATCAGGCTTTCGGCCATCGGCCCGTTGTCGATGGCCGTCACCAGCATGCCGCGGTTGACCAGTTGCCAGGTCCAGCCGCCCGGCGCGGCGCCGAGGTCCACACCGGTCATGTCGCTGTGCAGGCGCTCGTCCCACTGATCCCGAGGAATAAAGTGGTGCCAGGCCTCTTCCAGCTTGAGGGTGGACCGGCTCGGTGCCTCGCGAGGAAATTTCAGGCGTGGAATGCCCATCGGCCACATGGCCGAATTATCGGGCTGCGCCAGGCCCAGGAACACTTCGCGACCGCTCTTGAAGGTCAACAGCAGGCGCGGCTTGTGCGGGTCATCCACCAGTTTGCCGGCGCCGGTCAGCGCCTTGCGCAGCGGCCCTTCGAATTTTTTGCAGAAGTTCGACAGTTCTTTACCGTCATTGGTGTCCACCACCTCCAGCCACAGGCTGCCGCAGGTCGGGAAATCGGCCATGTGGGCCAGGATGACACTGATGCGGTCGGTTTCCGGCAGATCGATGAAGGTGCCGCGCGCCCACTGACGCGGAAAAATCAGCTCGGCGAAACGCTGGCCGCGCATCAGTCGCTCGGCGCCGTCGTCTTCGGTGCAGACAAATTCGGCGCAGGCGCTGGCCGGCTTGGCCTTGGCGTAGCCGGCCACGTTCAGCCGTGCGGCGTGTTCGGCGATCTCGGAACAGACCTCGCCTTCGAAACCTGGTCGGCAGTGCATGAAAAGCGTGTTCATTGAAACTCCGTAGCAAAGCCTGTCACGAAAACCGGCGCATGATAGCGGAGTTCGGAACCCCAAACCTGCTCGTAGAGTCCAGTGATTAGTCATACGTTCAAAACAGGGCTAGGTTAAAGGCTCTGTCCGTCCCGTCAGTCCGTAGCCGTGCGGACTCAAAGGAGTCATTTCAATGCCGTCCCTCGATAGCCTGAAAACCCTTAAAACGCTGCAAGTCGACGCCAGGATTTACCACTATTTCAGCCTGCCGGACGCCGCCCGAAGCCTGGGAGACCTGGACCGGTTGCCCATGTCCCTCAAGGTACTGCTGGAGAACCTGCTGCGCTGGGAAGATGAAAAAACGGTCACCGGCACCGATCTCAAGGCCCTGGCCGGCTGGCTGAAGGAGCGTCGTTCCGACCGGGAAATTCAATACCGTCCTGCTCGGGTACTGATGCAAGACTTCACTGGCGTCCCGGCCGTGGTCGATCTGGCCGCCATGCGCGCCGCCATGGAAAAGGCCGGTGGCGATCCGCAGCGGATCAACCCGCTCTCACCCGTGGACCTGGTGATCGACCATTCAGTGATGGTGGACAATTTCGCCAGCAGCCAGGCGTTCGAACAGAACGTCGATATCGAAATGCAGCGCAACGGGGAGCGTTATGCCTTCCTGCGTTGGGGCCAGAGCGCCTTCGACAACTTCAGCGTGGTGCCGCCAGGCACCGGCATCTGCCACCAGGTCAATCTCGAATACCTGGGCCGCACCGTGTGGACAAAAGAGGAAGACGGACGGACCTACGCGTTCCCGGACACCTTGGTGGGCACCGACTCCCACACCACCATGATCAATGGCCTCGGTGTACTGGGCTGGGGCGTCGGTGGGATCGAGGCCGAAGCGGCCATGCTCGGCCAGCCGGTGTCGATGCTGATTCCAGAAGTCATTGGCTTCAAGCTCATCGGCAAGCTGCGCGAAGGCATCACCGCCACCGATCTGGTGCTGACGGTCACGCAGATGCTGCGCAAGAAAGGTGTGGTGGGAAAATTCGTCGAGTTCTATGGCGACGGCCTTGCCGACCTGCCGTTGGCCGACCGCGCCACCATCGCCAACATGGCCCCGGAATACGGCGCCACCTGCGGCTTCTTCCCGGTGGACGACGTGACCCTGGACTACTTGCGCCTGTCCGGACGTCCGACCGAAACCGTGAAGCTGGTGGAAGCCTATTGCAAGGCCCAGGGCCTGTGGCGGCTGCCTGGCCAGGAACCGGTATTCACCGACACACTGGAACTGGACATGGGTAGCGTCGAGGCCAGTCTCGCCGGGCCAAAGCGTCCTCAAGACCGGGTCTCGCTGCCGAATGTCGGCCAGGCTTTCAGTGACTTCCTGGGCCTTAACGTCAAACCCACCAGCAAAGAAGAAGGCCGCCTGGAAAGCGAAGGTGGTGGCGGGGTCGCGGTAGGCAACGCCGATCAGGTGGGGGAAAGCGAGTACGAATTCGAAGGCCAGACCCATCGCCTGAAAAACGGCGCGGTGGTGATTGCAGCCATTACCTCCTGCACCAACACGTCCAACCCCAGCGTGATGATGGCCGCCGGGCTGCTGGCGAAAAAAGCCGTGGAGAAAGGCCTGACCCGTAAGCCGTGGGTCAAGAGTTCCCTGGCGCCGGGTTCCAAGGTGGTCACCGATTACTACAACGCCGCCGGCCTGACCGAGTACTTGGACAAACTGGGTTTCGATCTGGTGGGTTACGGTTGCACGACCTGCATCGGCAACTCGGGGCCGTTGCCCGAGCCGATCGAAAAAGCCATCCAGAGCGCCGACCTGACGGTAGCCTCGGTGCTGTCGGGTAATCGTAACTTCGAAGGCCGCGTGCACCCGTTGGTCAAAACCAACTGGCTGGCGTCACCGCCCCTGGTGGTTGCCTATGCCCTGGCCGGCACAGTGCGCATCGACATCAGCAGTGAACCGCTGGGCAACGACCGCGACGGCAACCCGGTGTACCTGCGGGATATCTGGCCCAGCAGCCAGGAAGTCGCCAACGCGGTGGCCCAGGTGAACACCAGCATGTTCCACAAGGAATACGCCGCCGTGTTTGCCGGTGATGAGCAATGGCAGGCTATCGAGGTGCCGCAAGCGGCGACTTACGTCTGGCAATCGGATTCGACCTATATCCAGCACCCGCCGTTCTTCGAGAACATCAGTGGGCCGCCACCGGTCATCAAAAATATCGAAGGTGCAAAAATCCTGGCTTTGCTCGGCGACTCGGTGACCACCGACCACATCTCCCCGGCCGGCAACATCAAGACCGACAGCCCGGCCGGCCGCTATCTGCGCGAACAGGGCGTAGAGCCCCGGGACTTCAACTCCTACGGTTCAAGGCGCGGTAACCATCAGGTCATGATGCGCGGCACCTTCGCCAATATCCGCATCCGCAACGAAATGCTCGGCGGCGAAGAAGGCGGCAATACGATCTACATCCCCAGTGGCGAGAAAATGCCGATCTACGACGCCGCCATGTCGTATCAGGCCAGCGGCACGCCCCTGATCGTGATCGCCGGGCAGGAATACGGCACTGGTTCGAGCCGGGACTGGGCAGCCAAGGGCACCAACCTGTTGGGGGTCAAGGCGGTGATCGCCGAGAGCTTCGAGCGCATCCACCGCTCCAACCTGGTGGGCATGGGCGTGCTGCCGTTGCAGTTCAAGCTCGATCAGAATCGCAAGAGCCTGAACCTCACCGGCAAGGAAACCCTGGACATCCTGGGCCTGAGCGACGTCGAACTGACGCCCCGCATGAACCTGCCGCTGATCATCACCCGCGAAGACGGCCGACAGGAGCGAATCGAGGTGTTGTGCCGGATCGATACCCTTAATGAGGTGGAGTACTTCAAGGCTGGGGGGATTTTGCACTACGTCCTACGGCAATTAATTGCGGGATAAAAAGAAGCGTCTTACAAAAACACCGCCTTTTATGGGCGGTGTTTTTGTATGGGTCTGCCTATAATCCCGCCCGTCTTGCCAGCTCAACCGCTTCCAATCTCCAAGGATGTGCTATGCCTGCCCTGCCCTGGCCATACCTGGCCTTTCTTTCCATCGGCTATGCCCTCGCCCTGGCCTTCGGCCAACTGGCCTGGACTGCTGCGATCTCGGTCGCGCTGTTGCTGTTCGCCGGGTATGCGGTGCGCCAGCAGCAGACGCCGGTTGGCCAGTTTCTCGGCCATGGCCTGTTTGTGGTGATGGCCCTGGCGCTGGCCTTGCACTGGATGCCTGGCTTCTTCAACGGTCGGGCGATCCCGCCGCAACGCTTCACCGATGATGCAGTGCCATTTGCCATGTACCTGAATCAGGACAAGCCGCTGATTGGCTTCTGGTTACTGCTGGCGTGTCCCTGGATCGTCGGCAGGCGCACGTTTCGCCTGTCGGTACAGGCCACGGCCCTGGGCCTGACCCTGAGCGCCGTGCTGGCGCTGGGCGGGGCGATGCTGCTGGGAATGATCCATTGGGCACCGAAGTGGCCGGAGCCGGCCTGGATATGGGTGCTCAATAATCTTTTATTGGTGACGCTGGTGGAGGAAGCGCTGTTTCGTGGCTACATTCAGGGAGGCCTGAGCCGGCGCTTCAAGCATCTGAGCTATGGCGACAACTTGGCGCTGCTCCTGGCCTCGCTGCTGTTCGGCCTGGTGCATGCCGGGGCGGGATGGCAATGGGTGCTGCTGTCGGGCATGGCGGGGGTCGGTTACGGCCTGGCTTATCGCTTTGGTGGGCTGGGGGCGGCGATTGCCGCCCACTTTGGCCTCAATCTGCTTCATTTCGCCCTATTTACCTACCCGATGCTGGCGTGATACCGACCGGAAAAATAACTTCAATAAAAACCTGACGGCGCCGACAACCTTTCAAAGCCTTGCGGATCTACACACACCATGCGTAACAACCAGCCCGTCACACAACGCGAAAGGACCTTCCCGGCCCAACAACGACTGATTTCCACTACCGATGCCAAAGGTGTGATCACCTATTGCAACGACGCATTCGTTGAAATCAGCGGGTTTTCCAAAGAGGAACTGATCCGCGCGCCCCACAACCTGGTACGCCATCCCGATGTGCCGTCGGCCGTGTTCGCCCATATGTGGGACACGCTGAAACAAGGCTTGCCATGGATGGGCATCGTCAAGAATCGCTGCAAGAGCGGCGACCACTACTGGGTCAACGCCTACGTCACTCCCGTGTTCGAAGGCAACCAGGTGATCGGCTACGAGTCGGTGCGGGTCAAGCCCAGTGCCGAGCAGATCACTCGGGCCGAAGCGCTCTATCAACGTATCAACCAGGGTAAGCCGGCGATCCCGCCCAGCGACAAATGGTTACCGATCCTGCAGGACTGGCTGCCGTTTATCCTGGTCAGCCAGTTGAGCTTCGTCGTTGGTGCGTTTCTCAATTCCTCCTGGGGCTTTGCCCTGGCTGCCGCGCTCTCGGTGCCGCTGGGCCTGATGGGCTTGCAATGGCAGCAGCGCGGGATCAAGCGCCTGCTGCGCCTGGCCGAGCAAACCACCTCCGACCCGTTGATCGCCCGGATGTACACCGACAGCCGTGGCGTCCAGGCGCGCCTGGAGATGTCGATCCTCAGCCAGGAAGCTCGCCTGAAAACCTGCCTGACCCGATTGCAGGACACTGCCGAACACCTCAACGAGCAGGCGCGACAGTCGAACTCGCTGGCCCATAACAGCTCCAGTGGGCTGGAACGCCAGCGAGTGGAGACCGAACAGGTGGCCACCGCTGTCAACGAGATGGCCGCGACGACCCAGGAAGTCGCCAGCCACGTGCAACGCACCGCCGACGCCACCCAGGAAGCCAATCGCCTGACCAGTCGTGGACGCGACATCGCTGGGGAAACCCGTGAAGCCATCGAGCGTTTGTCGGTGGTGGTGGGCGAGACCGGGCAGACCGTGACCCAGCTGGCCAAGGACAGCGACGAGATCGGTGGCGTGGTGGACGTGATCAAAGGCATTGCCGATCAGACCAACCTGCTGGCCCTCAACGCCGCCATCGAAGCGGCACGTGCCGGGGAAATGGGTCGCGGCTTTGCCGTGGTGGCGGACGAAGTGCGCCAACTGGCGCAACGTACCAGTGAGTCCACCGGGCAGATCCACGCCCTGATCGCCAAACTCCAGCAAACTGCCACCAATGCCGTGCAGACCATGGATGCCGGCCACCGCCAGGCCGAAGAAGGCGTGGCTCGGGTCATGGAAGCGGACGCGGCGCTGGTGGGCATCAGTGAGGCGGTGGCCAACATCACCGACATGACCACGCAGATCGCTGCCGCTACCGAGGAACAAAGCGCGGTGGCCGAGGAGATCAGCCGCAACATCAGCAACATCTCGGAACTGGCCGACCAGACCTCGGGCCAGGCCCATAGCTCGGCGTTACTGAGCGAAGAACTGACCCGCACCGCCAATACGCAGTATTCGTTGGTGGAGCGGTTTAACCGCTGACAGAGGCCTGCCTCATGAGAAACCCGGACAGCGCAAGCTTCCGGGTTTTTTGTTGCCTGACAGGCCGCT
>NZ_JABWQV010000213.1 GCF_014268615.1 Pseudomonas tehranensis
GGAGCGGGCTTGCTCGCGAAGGCGCCAGTCGCCACACCAGAGATCCTGAGTTAAGCCCCCACCCACGCCTGCAAACTCAAATGCGCCCGCTCCCCCGGCGCCAGGCACAGGCTATCGGTGCCGCCGCTGGCCGCCTCGACACACACGAATTCGCTGATTTCATCCCAGCTCACCCCCAGCAAAGGCCGGGCACCGGGATGCCACACCACGGTATCGGCGCTGGCGCCGGTGTCGATGCACAGCTCACGCTGCCAGGCGTGGTCCTTAAGCTGCAGTTCACCCTCATGCTGGAACACCCGCTGACAACCGCCCTCGACGCGCAAATCGCCTTCCTGCTGACAGACTGCGCGATTCAACTGGTCGTAGCCCTGCGCGCCTTCGAGCCCGGACAGCGCTATCTCACCGACATCACCAATACGCCAGTAGGCGTGCAGAGCCTGGCTTAATTGGCACGGCAGGCTGTCTTGATGCTCGGTGCTCAAGCGTAATTCCATGCGTTCGCCCAAGTCGGCGTGCAGGTCCACCTGCCAGTCGCACAACTGGAGCTGCCAGTGCAGGTGCACGCCTGTTTCATCGCTGCGGCTGTCGAGCAGTTTCCAGTCGATCAACCGTGCCCAGCCATGAGACGGCCAGGCGTTTTCGCTGGGGTGACGGCCATACCACGGCCAGCACACCGGCACCCCGCCGCGTATTGCGCCGACTTGTGGCCACTTGGCCGCGCACCACAGCCAGGGTTTCTGACCGCGAGGCTGAAAGTGCAATAGCTGCGCGCCCTGACGACTGAACACCGCCTGGCACAGCGGATGATCGATCACCAGCACATCGCGTTGCCGATAGCGCTCCCACGCAAACACCGGGCGCTCGCGCAAGGATCTGAAAAAGCGTTGTAGCGGATGCTCATGCATGAGCTGCGGTCCTGGAAATCATTGAATGCTCAACTGATGCGACAGTTTTTGTGGCGAGGTGGATTTATCCCCGCAGGCCCGTGGGAGCAAAGCTTGCTCGCGATGCAGGCGACTCGGTGCTATGGAAGACCGCGTCATCTTCATCGCGGGCAAGCCTTGCTCCTACACCCCAAAAAAAAGCGGACAGCCTTGGCCATCCGCAAATATGCGCACATAGAGAGGAGCTTATCGCAACAGCGTTAGAACACCGACTGAATTTTCAGACCGGCGACCAGCGCGTCGTCGACTTCATTCACACCACCTGGATGCGTGATGTATTGCAGGTTAGGGCGTACGGTCAGCCAGTTGGTTACGTGGAAACCATAGTTGATTTCGTAGTTGTATTCGGTGCCACGCAACGGCGAGAACAACGGATCGTCGTAGTCGCTGACACCATTGGCCGCGTTGATCAGCTCGGCGTTTTTCTTCACGTCTTCGTTGACATGGATGCGGGAAAAACCGATCCCGACGTCATCTTTAGGACGCGCATTGAACGGACCCTTGTACACGAACATCAGCGACTGGTAGTTGTCGACGACGTTGGTTTCCTTGTCATGGAAGGTGGCGTTGGCCGCAATGTTCAGACCGCGCGAGGCGTCGCCATTGTGGCTGGTGAGCTGTTGCTGCACCACGAACCAGTAGCCATCCTTGCTGCTGTGGCTGCGGTAGGCGTTACCGGTTGTCGCGGCATCCTGGCCATTGTCATCTTCGCGGACGTCATCAGCCTTGGCCGTACTTTTGTAGTAACCGATACGGTACTCGCCTGGCAGGCTATTGAGCTTGGGCGACCAGACCAACTCGACCGGAATGAGCGTGCCCTGGGTGCCGCTGCCACTGAGCTTGTAGCGGTTGCCGTTTTCCAGTTGAGATGGGTTCTGGTTGTAAGCACCGATCTGCGCATAGAGTTCCGGCGTGAGGTTGTACTTGACGCGAATCGCCGCCTGCATGATCGGCCAGTTGTACCAGATGCCGGTTGCCCAGTTACCGGCTTGCGAACCGCAGAACGCCAGGTTCTGGAACTCGCACGGGAAACTGTTGAAATCTTCACCGACCCCGTAATAACCGGCTTTGACATCCAGCTTACTGTCGAAATACTGCTGCTTGATCCACAACTGGGTCAGACGGGTGGTTTGCCCACGGCCCCAGACTTCCTGGGAAGAGCTGAGGGTGCCGGCACGTGGATCACCGATACGGTCGTTGGAGATGTTGCGACCGTCCCGGCGAGTGAATTGAATCTTGGCCGTGGTATCACCCCAACCCGCCAGTTTCTCCAGGTCGAGGGCTACGCCCAAGCCAAACTGCTGGGACCAACGCGCAGTCTTGTCATCGTTGTAACCGCCGTCGAGATTGGCCCCCATCTCACCAACGAAATCAGCCTTGATATCGATACCTTGCTCGATCAGCCTGGTCCGCTCGCCACCCCAGTCGCCCGTCATCCACTGCGAATCGGCGCTGAAAGCCTCGGCCGCATGCGCACTACCGGCCAGCATCATCGCCGCAACAGCGGACAATTGGCAGACACGCTGGGCGTTGTTGTTCTTCTTCATCCCTACATCCTCGTCTTTATTGTTATTAACTGTTTTTATCTAACGCGGTTTACAACGATTGCGGCGAATGGTCCCCCACTCACCGCATACTCCCTTGTGGAGCGGGCTTGTGTGGGAGCTGAGCTTGCTCGCGATGAAAGCACCTCGGTCTTTCAAATGACCGCGTTATCGTTCATCGCGAGCAAGCTCAGCTCCCACAAGCCCGCTCCCACATTTGTTCTTCATCGTCCTTTGAATTGCGCGACGTTGGCGGCTCGGGTATCGGCCGGTGCCTGGCCGGCCACGCCCAGGCGTTCGCCGGACTGGGCATCGAACAGCAGCACTTTCGAGGGATCGAACTGCAGCGTCAGGGTCTCCCCCACCTGCGGCGCCACGTCCGGCGCCAGGCGGCAGCAAACCTTGGTGTCGTTCAGGTTGACGAACACCAGCGTGTCCGGCCCGGTGGGCTCGGTGACCTGGACTTCGGCGCGAATGGTGGGCAAGCCATTGGGCTCATTGCCCGCCAGCATGATCTGTTCCGGGCGCAGGCCGAGGATCACTTCACGGTCTTCCAGACCCGCATCCTGCATGCCCATCGGCAGCTCGCAACGGGCCTGGCCACTGTCGAGCAATGCCAGCAGGCGGCCGTCCTTGCGTTGCAGGCGCAGGGGGATGAAGTTCATCGGTGGCGAACCGATGAAGCTCGCCACGAACAGGTTGGCCGGGTTGGTGTAGATGTCCTTCGGCGTGCCGAACTGCTGGATGATGCCGTCCTTCATCACCGCCACTTTGTCGCCCAGCGTCATGGCTTCGATCTGGTCGTGAGTCACGTAGACCGTGGTGGTCTTCAGGCGCTGGTGCATCAGTTTCATTTCGGTGCGCATCTCGACCCGCAGCTTGGCGTCGAGGTTGGACAGCGGTTCGTCGAACAGGTAGATCTTCGGCCGCCGCGCCAGCGCCCGGCCCATGGCCACGCGCTGTTGCTGGCCACCGGAAAGCTGGCCGGGCTTGCGGTTGAGCAGGTGCTCGATCTGGAGCAGCTTGGCCACGCGAGTGACTTCCTCATCGATGGCCGACTGATTCATCTTGCGAATCTTCAGACCGAACTCGATGTTCTCGCGCACGCTCATGGTCGGGTACAGCGCGTAGGACTGGAACACCATGGCGATGTCGCGATCCTTGGGGCTCATGCCGCTGACGTCCTGGTCACCGATCATGATCGCGCCGCCGGTAATGGTTTCAAGGCCGGCGATGCAGTTCATCAGCGTCGACTTGCCGCAACCCGAAGGGCCGACGAGGATCAGGAACTCACCGTCCTTGATCGACAACTCGATGTTCTTCAGGGTGTCCGGCAGGCCGGCACCATAGGTCTTGTTTACATTGCGAAGTTCGAGCGTTGCCATGATTACCCCTTGACTGCGCCGGCCGTCAGACCGCGCACGAAATACTTGCCTGCCACCACATAGACCAGCAGGGTCGGCAGCCCGGCGATCATCGCCGCCGCCATATCAACGTTGTATTCCTTGGCCCCGGTACTGGTGTTGACCAAGTTGTTCAGCGCCACCGTGATGGGCTGCGAATCGCCGCTGGAGAACACCACGCCAAACAGGAAGTCGTTCCAGATCTGAGTGAACTGCCAGATCAGGCAGACCATGATGATCGGGGTGGACATCGGCAGGATGATCCGCCGGAAGATGGTGAAGAAACCCGCACCATCCAGTCGCGCCGCTTTTACCAGCGCATCGGGAATGCTCACGTAGTAGTTACGGAAGAACAGCGTGGTGAACGCCAGGCCGTAGACCACATGGATGAACACCAGGCCCGTGGTGGTACTGGCCAGGCCCATCTTGCCGAGCGTGAAGGAAGCCGGCAGCAGGACGGTCTGGAATGGCAGGAAGCAGCCGAACAACAACAGGCCGAAGAACAACTGCGAACCACGAAAGCGCCACATCGACAACACGTAGCCGTTCAATGCACCGATCGCGGTGGAGATCAGCACCGCCGGGACGGTGATCTTGATCGAGTTCCAGAAGTACCCGTCAACCGTGGCCCAGGCCTTGACCCAACCGATGCCGGTGACCACGGTCGGCCAGCTCAGCAGGTTGCCGGTGCTGATGTCTTCCGGTGTCTTGAAGCTGGTCAACAGCATGACCACCAACGGCACCAGGTAAAGCAATACGGCAAGGATCAGTACCGCGTAGATCGCGATGCGACTCAGGCTGATGGCAGGTTTGGCAGCGAGACTAGTCATGACGCTTGGTCCTCAGCTCGGAGTACAGGTAAGGCACGATGATTGCGAGAATCGCACCGAGCATCAGAATCGCACTGGCCGAGCCCATGCCCATCTGGCCGCGACTGAAGGTGAAGGAGTACATGAACATGGCAGGCAGGTCGGAGGAGTAACCCGGACCGCCGGCCGTCATTGCCGCCACCAGGTCAAAGCTCTTGATCGCGATGTGCGCCAGGATCATCACCGCACTGAAAAACACCGGACGCAGGCTCGGCAACACCACTTTCCAGTAGATGCGCGGCATGCTCGCGCCATCGATCTGCGCGGCGCGGATGATCGACTGATCAACACCCCGCAGGCCGGCCAGGAACATCGCCATGATGAAGCCCGAGGCCTGCCATACCGCGGCGATCACCAGGCAATACACCACACGGTCCGGGTCGATCAGCCAGTCCAGGCGGAAGCCTTCCCAGCCCCAGTCACGCAACAATTTGTCCAGGCCCATGCCCGGGTTAAGCAACCACTTCCAGGCCGTACCGGTGACGATCATCGAGAGCGCCATCGGGTACAGGTAAATGGTGCGGATGAAACCCTCGCGACGAATGCGCTGGTCAAGAAACACCGCCAGCAGTACACCGATCACCAGGGTGATGCCGATGAACATGCCACCGAAGACTGCCAGGTTCTTGCTCGCCACCCACCAGCGGTCGTTGTCCCACAGCCGTGCGTACTGCGCCAGGCCAGCCCACTTGTAATTGGGCAGAAAGGTCGAGGTGGTGAACGACAGAACAAACGTCCACAAGATGTAACCGTAGAAGCCCACCAGCACGATGAACATGCTCGGCGCCAGCACCAGTTTTGGTAGCCAGCGCTGCAATGCATCGAACGGCGAGGCCTTGCTGAACACAGCAACAGAACTCATGGGAAGATCCAGTACAAAGGGTAATGATTACAAGGGCATCCCTTGTGGGAGCGGGCTTGTGTGGGAGCTGAGCTTGCTCGCGATGAAGGCGTCTCGGTCTTTCGAATGAGCGCGTTATCGTTCATCGCGAGCAAGCTTTGCTCCCACAGGCTCGCCCCCACAGGGGCCTGCGGTGCTAACGGTTACTTGGCAGACTGAACCGCTGCGCCCAGCTTCTTGGCAGCGTCGGCTGGGTCGGCTTTCGGGTCGTTGATGTAGTTGGTCACCACGTCAAAGAACGCGCCCTGTACCGCCAGCGTGGTCGCCATGTTGTGCGCCATGCTTGGCTGCAGGCCGCCGGACTTGGCGTCCGCCAGGAAGTCCTTGGCAGCGGTCTGGGCGCAGGAATCGAAACCGTACTTGGCCATGTCGGCCAGCATGTCGTTGCGCACCGGGATCGAACCCTTGTTGATGCTGAAGACTTTCTGGAAGTTCTCACCCAGCACGACCTTGGCGATATCCTGCTGACCGGCCGCGGTGCCTTCGTCTTTCTGCTTGAACACCGCCAGGGAATCGATGTTGTAGGTGAAGGCCTTGTCGGTGCCCGGGAACGCTACGCACTCGTAGTCCTTGCCGGCGACTTTCTTCGCGGCGGTCCATTCGCTCTTGGCCCAGTCACCCATGATCTGCATGCCGGCCTTGCCGTTGATGACCTTGGCCGCTTCCAGGTTCCAGTCCTGCCCCTTGCCATCGACGTCCATGTAGGTCGCGACTTTCTTGAGCTCGGTCAACGCCTTGACCATCTCCGGACCAGTCAGGGCCTTGCTGTCCAGATCGACCAGAGCTTTCTTGTAGCCATCGACCCCCATGACCGAAAGCACCACGGCTTCGAACACGGTGCTGTCCTGCCAAGGCTGGCCGCCGTGGGCCAGCGCAATGAAGCCTGCTGCCTTGAGCTTGTCGCCGGCGGCGTAGAATTCTTCGAGGGTGGTCGGGTTCTTGGTGATGCCGGCTTTCTTGAAGACTTCGGGGTTGATCCACAGCCAGTTGACGCGGTGGATGTTCACCGGCACGGCGACGTAATCACCTTCGTACTTCACGGTATCGGAGACTTTCTTGTCGAGCAGGCTGTCCCACTTCTCTGCTTTGGCCACGTCTTTCAGGACGTCGGTGTCGAGCAGCCCGGTGGACGCCCACTCCTGGATGTCCGGGCCTTTGATCTGGGCCACACCCGGAGGGTTACCGGCCACGGCGCGGCTCTTGAGCACGGTCATGGCCGTGGAACCGCCACCCCCGGCAACAGCGCCATCCTTCCAGGTAAAACCGTCTTTCTCGACCTGGGCCTTGAGCACATCGACTGCGGCTTTTTCGCCACCGGACGTCCACCAGTGAACGACTTCGACGCTGCCTTTGGATTCGGCGGCAAGGGCGCTGACAGGGAATGCTGCGACGGGAAGCAGGGAAGCAAGAGAAATGACAGTAGCGAGGCGAGAAATCGCATTCATCTAGGAAGTACCTTTCTTGTTGTTATGCATGCAAGTCTGATGCTTGCGCTGCATGGATTCTAAACAGGGGAAATCCCTTGGCAGGTAACGAAGGGACGCGTAAATGTCACGGCATGGTTACACAGGCGCGGGGCTGGAGAGTTTCGCCAACGCCGTCGCCATGCTGGGGGCGAGGGGCAAACGCGGGATCAGCACCGCCTGCCAGGCGTGATACAAGTCCGGTTTGCCCGGCCAGATGTCGGCGCTGGGGCGGTTCTGCGGATCGAGTTCGTGGTGCCAACTACCGTTGCAACGGTCGATGAAATGTTTGTCACAGAACTCCCAGAACCGCCGGTACCAGACTTCGTATTGCGCCTCGTCGGTGCGTTTGAGCAAGGCGCTGGCGGCGGCCGCTGCTTCGGCATGCACCCAATGCAGGCGATGGCGAACCACCGCGCGATTGTCCCAGTCCAGGGTGTAGACAATGCCTGGCGCGCCATCGACCTCCCAACCGTGACGGCAGTTCTGGTCAAAGAGTTTTTGCGCGTCCTGGGCCAGCCAGCCGGGCGTCAACATACCAATCTGCACCCGCGCGGCTTCTAGGTGCAACAGCAGCCGCGCCCATTCGAAACCGTGGCCGGGCGTGGTGCCGTAAGGGCGAAAACCGTCGGCTGGGTTGTCGTGGTTGTACTCGCGAAGCGGCTGCCAGTGGCGATCGAAATGTTCCACCACCAGGTAGTCATTGGCGGCGGCGTGGCCGTGGATGACCCGCTCAACGATACGCAGCGCGCGGACCAGCCAGCGGGGCTCGTCCGTGGCATCGGCCAGCGCCAGGAAGGCTTCGGTGGCGTGCATGTTGCTGTTGGCGCCGCGATAGGCTTCCTCATCGCTCCAGTCGCGGTTGAAGGACTCGCGCAGGGCGCCCTCCTCTTCGCTCCAGAAGTGCGCATCGATCACCCGCACAGCTTCATCCAGCAGCGCCTGGGCGCCAGGACGTTGGGCCACCACCGCGGAACTCGCCGCCAAGGCGACAAATGCGTGCAGGTAGGCGGCCTTGCCGGTGTCGTTCTCGTGGGGTTGCGCCGTGGCGAACCAGCCGCCGTGCTCGGCGTCCCGCAGAGGGCCGCTGAGGGCCTGGACACCGTGGTCCACCAGTTCGGCGAAACCGGGCAGCCCCTGGATATGAGCCATGGCAAAGCTATGGGTCATGCGCGCGGTGTTCATGGTTTCAGCCCGGGCATCGTCCGGCAGGCGGCCCTGGTCGTCCAGATTGCCAAAGCCGTCCGGCAGCTTCGCGGCTTTGGCGAACGCCAGCAGGCGCAAGCCTTCGGCGGCAAGCCATTGCTGGTGGGCAGGTGCGTTCAGCCAACTACTGAAGGCCGGTTGGAAGGTGTCCATGGGAGTACCTTTTTTGTTGTTTTGACGCAGGGAGTCTAAACAAGGGATGGCGGGCGGCAGGTAACGAAAGGGGCGAGTTATGTCACCAGCTTGTGACATTCACTTGAGAGATATGCTGAACCAGACGGCGTCATCGCGAGCAGGCTCGCTCCCACA
>NZ_JABWQV010000214.1 GCF_014268615.1 Pseudomonas tehranensis
AAAAGCCATAAAAAAGGCGACACCCGCCAAGGTGTCGCCTTTTTCATGAGCGCCGGTTTTGCTTAATCCGGCAGCTTGTAAGCGATCACATAGTCACCCTGCTGGGTGCCCAGGGAGCCGTGGCCACCCGCGACAACCAGCACGTATTGCTTGCCGTCCTTGCCGGTGTAGGTCATCGGTGTGGTCTGGGCGCCTGCGGGCAGGCGGCCTTCCCACAGTTGCTTGCCGTTTTTCACGTCATAGGCACGCAGGTACTGGTCGAGGGTGCCGCTCAGGAACGCCAGGCCGCTGGCGGTGGTGAAGGCGCCGCCCAGGCTCGGTACGCCCATGCTCAGCGGGATCGGTACCGGCGAGCTGTCACGCACGGTGCCGTTCTTGTGCATCCACAGGGTTTGGTTGTTGGTCAGGTCGACGGCCGCCACATAACCCCAGGCCGGAGCCTGGCAAGGCAGGCCCATTGGCGAGAGCAGCGCTTCGAGGATCACCCCATACGGCGCGCCTTTGTTCGGCTGCACGCCCTCGGTCTCGCTCTTGCGCCCCGGACCGCCGGCCACTTCCGCCGCCGGGACGAGTTTGGACTTGAACGCCATGTAGCTCGGGTTGACGAAGGCGATCTGGCGCACCGGGTCAACCGAAATACCGCCCCAGTCAAACACGCCGAAGTTGCCCGGGTAGACGATCGAGCCTTGCAGCGACGGCGGCGTGAACATGCCTTCGTAGCGCAGCGACTTGAAGTCGATCCGGCAGAGCATCTGGTCGAACGGGGTCACGCCCCACATGTCACGTTCTTCAAGGACCGGCGGCACGAAGTTCAGGTCGGACATCGGCTGGGTCGGTGAGGTGTAGTCGCCCTCTACCGCGCCTTGCGGCACCGGGATCTCCTTGATCGGCACGATCGGCTGACCATTGCTGCGGTCCAGCACGTAGATGCTGCCCTGCTTGGTCGATGCCAGAACAGCCGGCTTCACGCCATCGGCGGTTTTCAGGTCCATCAGGGTCGGTTGGCCGCCCACGTCCATGTCCCACAGGTCATGGTGGGTGAACTGGAAGTACCAGCGCACCTTGCCGGTGGCGATGTCCAGCGCGGTCAGGCCGGCGGCGTATTTCTCCGATTCCGGAGTGCGGAAACCACCGAACTGGTCAGGCGTCTGGTTACCCATCGGCAGGTAGAGCATGCCGAGTTTTTCATCGACGCTGAACATGGACCACATGTTCGGCGAGTTACGGGTGTAGACCTGGCCTTCGGCAATCGGCGTGGTGTCATCCGGGTTACCGCTGTCCCAGTTCCACACCAGCTCGCCGGTGTGCACGTCGTAGGCGCGGATGACCCCACTTGGCTCGTCGGTGGAGACGTTATCGGTGACGTGACCACCGATCACCACCAGGTTCTGGGTCACGGCCGGTGGCGAGGTGGAGTAGTAACCGCCAGCCGTGAAGCCGCCGATGTTGGCGGTCAGGTCGACCTGGCCTTTGTCGCCAAAGTCTTCACACATCTTGCCGGTGTCGGCGTTCAGCGCGATCAGGCGCGTGTCGGCGGTCGGCAGGAAGATCCGCCGCGGGCACACGGTGCTCGCCGGCGTGGTGCTGGCCGCGCCGGTCGGGCTCTGCTCGGCCGAGGCGTACACCGCGTCATCGTGATAGGTCACGCCGCGGCAGGTCATGTGGGCCCAGCCCTTGAAGTTTTCCGCTTTCTGCGTGGAAAGCTTCGGATCGAACCGCCAGATTTCCTTGCCGGTTTCAGGCTCCAGCGCAATCACCTGGCTGTGAGGCGTGCACACGTAGAGCATGCCGTTGGCCTTCAGCGGGGTATTTTCCGCCGTGGTCTCACCCGGGTCGTTCGGCCCTGGCAGGTCGCCGGTGCGATAGGTCCAGGCCGGCTCCAGCTTGCTGACGTTCTCGGGGGTGATCTGCGCCAGGGGCGAATAACGGTCACCATGGGCACTGCGGCCGTAGGAGTTCCAGTCGCCGTCCGGCATCGCCGGTGCGGTGTTGGTCATGCCCGGCACGCTGTCGCGGTCCAGTTGGCCCTCGATTTCACCCGGATTGGTGAACTGGCTGGCGAGCGCGGTGATACCGGCAATGACTACAGCGGCGCCCAAGGCACGCGAGCCCATGGGCGAAGCGTCGGCGGTCAACAGCGGACGGCGGAACCACGGCAGCAACATGACGATGCCCAAGGCAAACAGCATGGCCAGGCGCGGCACCAGTTGCCACCAGTCCAGGCCCACTTCCCACAGGGCCCACACCGTACTGGCGAACAGCACCAGCGCGTACAGGCCCAGGGCCGCGCGCCGGGCCATGATCAGCAGCACGCCCGTCAGCGCCAGGCCGATACCGGCCAACAGGTAATACAGCGAGCCGCCAAGCGTGCTCAGCTTGATTCCCCCCGCCAACAGGGCCAGGCCCATCAATAGAAGCAGAATGCCGAGCAGGCTCGGTAGCAGACGGCTTCGACTCATAGCACCCTCAGTGCTCATAGTGTGATTCTCCGTGAGGTTTTAAGGAGTCCCGCGCAAGTAGTCACTGTAGATGACGATCTTGAGGGGGCATGGTTCAGTTGAAAAAGGCAATTGGGTGAAGCGGTTGCTGTGGGAGCGGGCTTGCTCGCGAAAGCGGTGTATCAGCCGACGTATGCGCCGGATGTGAAATCGTCTTCGCGAGCAAGCCCGCTCCCACAGGGGTTTTGCGTCGTTATTAGAACGACGACTGAATCTTGATCCCGCCAATCAGCGCGTCATCGACCTTGTCCACGCCGCCTGGATGGCGGATGTACTGCAGGTTCGGGCGCACGGTCAGCCAGTTCGTCACGTGCACGCCGTAATACAACTCGGCGCTGTACTCGGTGTCCTGGGGCGGCAAAAAGGCCGGATTGTCGTAATCCTGAACGGCGCGGGCCTGGTTGCTGGCTTCGGCGTTCTTGCGGTAAGCCGGGTTGACGTGAACCCGAGCCAGGGCAAAACCGATGTCATCCCTGGCGCGGGCGTCGAACAGCCCTTTGTAGACGAGACCGGCCTGGACGTAGTTGTCGATGGCGTTGGTTTTCTTGTCGTGCAGCGTGGCGTTGGCAAACACACTCAGGCCGCGGGAATGGTCACTGGCAACGCTGGTCAATTGCTGTTGCGCCCCCAGCCACACGCCATGCTTGCTCGACGCGCTGCGATACGCCTCACCGCTCAGGGCGGCCGGCTGGCCGTTGCGATCCTTGTAGGCGTCGGTGGCATCGGCGCTGCTGTAGTAATAACCGGCGCGGTATTCGCCCGGCAGGCCGTTGAGGCTGGGCGACCACACCAGTTCCACCGGTATTACGGCGCCCTGGGTGCCACTGCCGCTGAGCTTGAAGCCATTGCCGGTTTCCAGGTTCGACGGGTTCTGTTCATAAGCCCCAATCTGGACGTACAGCTCAGGCGTGAGGTAATACTTGACCCGCAGCGCCCATTGGCTGACCGGCCAGTTGTACCAGATGCCGCCCACCCAGTTGCCCACTTGCGAGCCGCAGAACGCCAGGTTCTGGAAGTCGCAGGGAAAGCTGTTGAAATCCTCGCCCTCACCGAAACGGCCGGCCTTGATATCGAACCGCTCATCGAAAAATGCCTGCTGATACCACATCTGCGTCAACCGCCAGGTCTGGCCACGGCCCCAGACTTCCTGGGCGGAAGTGAAACCGCCAACACGTGGATCGTTGATCCGGTCGTTGCTGATGTTATTGCCGCTGCGCTCGGTCACCGTCAGTTGAAACTCGGCGGCGTGCCAACCGAGGATTTTCTGCAGGTCCAGGTGCGTGCCGAAGGCGAACTGGTCGCTGTAGCGAGCGGTGCGGTCATGGTCGTAGCCGCCGTGCAGGTTGCTGCCCATTTCGCCGGTGTAATCGAACTTGAAGTCGTAGCCCTTGTTCGCGAGTTCGCTTCGCGTGCCGTTCCAGTCACCCAGCATCCAGAGTGAGTCGCTATCGAACGCAGGAGCGGCCTGAGCGCCGATGGCAATGCCCAAGGCGCCGAGACCGGCCATCAGGTGAAGGGTGTTTCTGGCGGCAATACGGTGCCGGACAGCGCTGTCTTGCAGAGTCTGAACATCGAACATAGAGAAGGAATTCTTGATCTTTTTAGGGGATTCACTGAACGCCAGGGGCTTTGGCACGGCAGAAGAAGCGTTTCAGCAGGCGGCGCAAGGATAATGTCCTGTTACAAATAGAGAAAGGCCTTTTACTGACATGAATCATTTCGGATTCGGTAACAGTAGGGCCGCGAAACAAACAGGCAGCGTTTGAGTGATACTTCCACCACGCGGGCACCTCGGCTAAGGTGCGCGGCTTTACACCTCTTTGCGCGAAGGCCTCCCATGACCGAATCCAACAACAACCCGCTGCACGGCGTGACGCTGGAGCAGATCCTCAACGCCCTGGTGCAGCACTACGAATGGTCGGGTCTGGCCGAGCGCATCGACATTCGTTGCTTCAAGAGCGACCCGAGCATCAAGTCGAGCCTGACCTTTTTGCGCAAGACGCCGTGGGCGCGGGAGAAAGTCGAGCGCCTGTACATCAAGCTGATGCGCACCAAACGACCGGTCTGAGCCGTGGACATTGAGATCCGTCGGCGCCCCGCGCTGCGACAGTGCTTCGTGTCGGTGGCGGCCCTGTTGGGCTGGGCCGGGTTGAGCATCCAGTTGTACCTGATCCTGCTCGGTCGCTGGGAGCTGGGCGCGAGCTTGCTCGGCGGCCTGGTGAACTTTCTCAGTTTCTTCACGGTGCTGACCAACACCCTGGTGGCCGTGGTGCTGACCTGGGAACTGATCCATCGAGAATCGGCGGCCCGGCGCTGGTTCTTGCAGCCGGCGGTCAGCAGCGGCATTACCGTGAGCATCGCCCTGGTCGGCCTGGCCTACAACCTGCTGCTGCGACATCTGTGGCAACCCGAAGGCTGGCAGTTCGTGGCCGACGAATTGCTGCACGACGTGATGCCGTTGCTGTTCATGACCTACTGGTGGTTCTGCGTGCCCAAGGGCACCTTGCGCATGCAGCACATCGGGCTGTGGATGATTTACCCAGTGGTGTACTTCGCCTGGCTCCTGCTGCGGGGGGAATTACTGGCGGCGTACCCCTACCCTTTCATCGACGTGGCGAACCTGGGTTATCCACAGGTGTTCATCAATGCCGCAGGGATATTGGCAGGGTTTGTCGGAATTGCGCTGGGGGTGGTGGGGTTGGATCGGTGGGCTGGACAACGCATGAGGTAAAACGGTGATCCACTGTGGGAGCGAGCCTGCTCGCGATGGCGGCGGCACATTCAACTCCGCCTCAAGCTGATCCACCGCTATCGCGAGCAGGCTCGCTCCCACAGGTTGTGTGGTGTCCTGTGGATATCAAGACCTCACTGGCAACATCCACACCAACCCACTGGCCTTGGCCCGTTCATGACACAACGCCAGAACCCCGCGTCGTTCGTCGTTGTCCATCCGGCTCCAACGGGTGATTTCCGCCACGGTGCGCTGGCAGCCGGTGCAGATGTCGTCATCGTCCAGGGCGCAGATGTTCACGCAGGGCGACGGAACCGGGCGTTCGGGCGTGTTCATTGCTCTTGCTCGGCCAGATCACGGGCGTAGCGCTGCGCGTTGTGAACGTAGTGCGCCGCGCTGGCCTCGAGCATCTTCTTCTGCGCTTCGGTCAATTCCCGCACAACCTTGCCGGGTGAGCCCATCACCAGCGAACCGTCGGGGATCTCCTTGCCTTCGCCGATCAGCGAGTTGGCGCCGATGATGCAGTTTTTGCCGATCTTCGCGCCGTTGAGGATCACCGCATTGATGCCGATAAGGCTGTAGTCCCCCACCGTGCAACCGTGAAGCATGGCGTTATGGCCAATGGTCACGCCGGTGCCGATGGTCAGCGGGAAGCCCATGTCGGTGTGCATCACCGTGCCGTCCTGCACGTTACTGTTTTTGCCGATCAGGATCAGTTCGTTATCGCCACGCAGCACCGCGTTGAACCAGACATTGGCGCCTTCTTCGAGGCGGACCTTGCCCACCAATGTGGCGTTGGGGGCGACCCAGCTCTGTGGGTGGGTTTCGACACGGGCATCACCCAGGCGGTATTTCATGAGGATCCTCGGGGATTCAGGTATTGATGAACGTCTTGGGGGGGGTGTGCAAGTCAATGCCGGCGTCGTACAACAGGTTGACCAACTCGACGACCATGATCGCCGTCAGGCCCCAGATCTTGTACTCGCCAAAACGATAGCTGGGCACGTACCAACTGTGGCCCTGGTAATCGATGCGGTGCGTGTGTTCGCGCGGGTCCTTGCGAAAGAACTCCAGCGGTACGCTGAACACCGCGGCGATCTCGGCATCGTTGGCCTGGTACTCGACGAAATCCGGGATCACTCCCACGTAGGGCGTGACCTTGATGCCGTGCAGCGAGATCAAGGGGCTGAGGGGGCCGATCACTTCCACCAGGCCGGGAGGCAGGCCGATTTCTTCTTCGGCTTCGCGCAAGGCGGTGAAGATCAGGTCCGGGTCTTCCGGGTCGCGTCGCCCGCCGGGGAATGCCACTTCGCCGCCATGGGTCGAAAGCCCGCTGGCGCGCAAGGTCAGGACCAGTTCCGGCTCGTCACTGCGGGTAATGGGCACCAGCACCGCCGCTTCAGGGAAACGTCGGTCAGTCTCCAGATCACGTGGGGTATGGTTGCTTACTCGATGCAGTAGCTCGTCCAGCATGAGACTTCTCGATTTATTCGCTACCTTGCATCATGCACCAATCAGGCAAGCCGCCCAACCCCCGCACTGCGACGTGTCGCGAAACGACAACTTGCCGACAGCCGCCCGCAGACGCCAAGATAGGCGCAGCATTCAGGAACCCAAGCATGAAATTCTGCAGCCAGTGCGGTAACCCGGTAACCCAGCGTATCCCCGAAGGCGACTCGCGCCTGCGCTTTGTCTGCGATACCTGCCACACCATTCACTACCAGAACCCCAATATCGTGGCCGGTTGCGTGCCCACCTGGGGCAGCAAAGTGCTGCTGTGCCGGCGGGCCATCGAGCCGCGGCGCGGTTACTGGACATTGCCGGCCGGCTTCATGGAGAACGGCGAAACCGTCGAGCAGGCGGCCGTGCGCGAAACCGCCGAAGAAGCCTGCGCCCGCGTGCGCAACCTGAGCATTTATACGCTGATCGATGTTCCGCATATCAGCCAGGTGCATGTATTCTTCCGCGCCGAACTGGTGGACGAGGATTTCGCCGCCGGGCCCGAAAGCCTGGAAGTGAAACTGTTCGACGAAGCGGACATTCCCTGGGACGAGCTGGCTTTTCGCACCGTGGGCCGTACCCTAGAATACTTCTATGCTGACCGGCGAACCGAGGACTACCCTGTGCGATCCGAATCGATCCCGCCGCTGGCCCAGCCTGCCAATACCTAACACCCCATATAGCCGCGACACCTCTAGGGATATCGTTTCAATGCGCTGGTTGCTTGTCCTGTTCTGCTTGTCGTTCGCTACGGTGTCCCAGGCTTCTGCGGTGGGAACCTACAACGGCAAGACCATCGAAAAAGTGCTGGTGCTCAAGTCCGCCCATCAATTGCAATTGATCAACGACGGCAAACCACTGAAGACTTATCGCATTTCATTGGGCAAGGGCGCCAAAAAAGGCCCCAAGCTCATAGAGGGCGACAAGCGCACCCCTGAAGGTTTCTACTGGCTGGACTGGCGCAAGACCAGCGACCGCTTCTACCTGTCGATGCACATTTCCTACCCCAACATCAGCGACGCCGCCCGCGCCCGCCGCGAAGGCGTGGAGCCAGGGGGCATGATCATGATCCATGGCACCCCTGACTCCGAAGAAAACCCTGAGCAGTTGTTCCACACCCTGGACTGGACCGATGGCTGCATTGCCATGCGCAATGTGGACATGCGCGAGGTTTGGAACCTGGTGCCGGATGGGACGATGATCGAGATTCGCCCGTAGCCCCGAAGCAGCTCCTGTGGCGAGGGGATTTATCCCCGCTGGGCTGCGCAGCAGCCCCAAGGCAGCCAACTCAATTTGCCTGACACACCGCGCCGTCAGGTTTTGGGGCCGCTTCGCAGCCCAACGGGGATAAATCCCCTCGCCACAGGGGCTTGATGTCGACTGGCATATTTGTGAACAACCCAAATCCACTGTGGGAGCGAGCCTGCTCGCGATGAGGCCGGCACTTACTGCATCAGGCCCGAAGCTCAACCCGGTCCAAGGCCTTGTTCGCCAACAAAGCCCCCAACTCAATCATCTGCGCCACCCCCAACGCCACATGCCGCCGCGAGCCTTCCAGGCCGAAGGCAAGGTCGCTGAGCATTGCGTTGGCTGACGCCAGGGTTTCGCTGAGATTGGCCAACAGCGCTTCGGTATCGACGCTGTCCACCACAGTGAACAACTGCGCCGGTGGTTTGGCGTCTGAAGCACTGTCTTCAGGCTTGAGGTAATGGTCCATCGCACGGTCGGCCGCTTCTTTCAGTCTTTCGGGAGCGTAATCGCCGTAGGGAAAGGTGGAGGCGGGTTTGGGAATGTCAGAATTTTTCAATGGAAGCTCCTTTATCAAATGGAGCCCAGGACAAAACGTCCGGGCCTGTTGCCCTGTGATTTTTCGGACGGTCAAACCCGGTCGCTGAATTGGCAGCGAC
>NZ_JABWQV010000215.1 GCF_014268615.1 Pseudomonas tehranensis
GTGACCCGCTGTAAGAGCGGAACCCTAAGCGGCCGTTACCACAGCAACGGATATGTACTCAGTCAAACAAACAGCCCCGAACCTTACAACCGCCCCGCCGGCGCATACGGCACAGGATCAATCACCGGCTCACGCCCCAACATCAGGTCAACAAACAACCGACACGACGCCGGAGCCAACACCAGCCCATTGCGATAATGCCCACAATTCAACCACAACCCCGAAAACCCCGGCACTTCACCAATATAGGGAATGCCCTCCGGCGATCCAGGCCGCAACCCGGCCCAATGCCCGACCACCTCGGCGTCGGCCAGCGCCGGAATCAACTGCTGCGCCGAAGCCTTCAGGCTATCGAGCGCTACATCGGTCGGGGTCTTGTCGAAACCCTCACGCTCCAGCGTACTGCCCACCAGAATATGCCCGTCGCGACGAGGAATCGCATAACGGCCCTTGGCCAGGACCATGCTCGATAGAAAATCCGACGCACACTTGTACAAAATCATCTGGCCTTTGACCGGCTCAACCGGCAATTTCAGCCCCAGCGTCTTGAGCAGTTCACCGCTCCACGCGCCCGCCGCCAAGACCACCTGTTCGCCACGAATCTGTCCTGCCGAGCTTTCCACCCCCACCACACGCCCACCGTCGCGGATGAACCCGCTGACCTCGCAGTGTTCATGCAAGGTGACATTGGGCAGCGCCAGCAAGGCAGCCTTGAGGGATTTCACCAACCGGGGGTTACGCACGTTAGCCACGTCGGCCATGTAGATCGCCCGGGAAAAACCCGCGCCCAGCACCGGCACTGCATCATGCACCGCAGAGATATCCACAGCCTCCAACGGGCGCCCTTCTCGCTCAGCCCAGGCCAAGGCTTCGACCTGATCGTCCAGGTCCAGCCAATACAGGCCAGTGACATGTACTTGCGGATCAATCCCGGTGGCCGCGCACAAACGCTGCCCCAGCTGTGGATAAAAGTCCTGCGACCAGTGGGCCAGTGCGGTGACCGCCGGGCTGTAGCGCCAGGGGTATAGCGGCGAAACAATACCGCCGCCGGCCCAGGACGATTCCTGGCCGACATTGGAGCGGTCCAGCAGCACCACATGCTGCCCTTCGGACGCGAGATTGAACGCAGTCAGTAGGCCGATGACTCCGCCGCCGACAATCACCACTTGCTGTTGCCTGGTCATGTTCTATTTCAACTCACAAGACAAAGGGCGCAGGACAGCACCCGAAAAATAAACTCAGCGACCCCAGCAATCCTTGGCGGTCAGCCCGGCAGTGGCGTTGATGATGCTTCGTGCGCCTGTGTTGTTGATTGTGAAATCACCGCACTTGTCGCTTGCCATGGACGAGCCGCTGTTGCGCACCGCGGTCAGGGTGAAACTCTGGTCCAAAAGCGTCTGGGTAATGGTGTAGAAATCATTCCCGCTGCTCAGCCCGGTCGCGTTGGTGTAGACGCCGGTCTTGGAATAATGACGCTCAAGGATCTGCGCCTGCTCTGATAACAGCCCGGCAACTTCAGCGCGCCGCCCCTTTTTCATGTATTCGGTCAGGCTCGGATAGCCGACGGTGATCACGATACCGATGATGGCGATCACGATCATGATTTCGATCAAGGTGAAACCCCGGTTGGATCTGCGCATACCTTATCTCTCACTGTATTTGCCGCCACATGATGCGGCGACTGCCGCCGACGGATTTTCCCAGCAGGTCGGTGATACCGCCACCGGAGTCGTTCACGATCATGTTGGTGGCCCCGTTGGCACTGACGACAGCGCTCAAGGTCGGGATCCCCCCCGTGAAAATCACCCCGCTGGAGACCGTGTCGAGGCTGTTGAGCATGCCGTCACCGTTGGTGTCGAGCACCGCGTAATTGAGCATCTTACCGTTGAACGCATCTACCTGGATCAGTTTGCCGGTACCGAAGCTGGCGCAGGGGTCGGTGGTGTCCACGGCGGCCGTGGTGAAGACTATTCGCCCGAGCACCAGACTGGCCGGGTTGATCACCCGCTCCCCAGTCAATGCGTTGTTGTACACCAAGGGTAAATACCAACCTTTTCTCGCAGGATACGTCACGTCGGCCTGGCTGGTCGTCACGAATTGCCCGGTGCTGCCTGAGAACACCCCCGTGATCGACTGGGCTTGCAGGTTCGAAACAGTGATTTGTCCGGTACCGCCGACGGCGTCCCAGATTGAATAGAACCCCTGCAGATCCTTATTGAGCTTATCCACCGCTTCGTTGAATTTGCCCGTGCCGAAAAAAACCTGGGTCCCGCCCTGGGGGTTGTCCGCCAGCAGCGGCTGGACGGTGATTGGCTGGGTTGCACCACCGGGCGCGGTGAACAATGGCTGCCCGGCAAATGCAACGCCCCAGGTGGTGGGGGAAGTGCCACTGAGGTCGAACTTCCACATCCGCCCTTTCAAGTCACCACCGTACGCGGCCTGCACCACGTTCTGGGAGTTGACCCGAAGTTTGACCGAAGACAGACCGTTACCCGTCTCGCTGTTATTGACCGTGATTTTCCTGATCAGCGAGCCATCACGGATATCCACCACGTACAGCGCCGCCACGCCGGTGTTGCTGCCATAGCCATTGGCGATGAACGCGGCCCAACGACCATCGGCCAGACGCGCTACTTCGGGACGCGCATAGGCGTAGCCCAGGTCATTGAAGACGTTGGCCGTATTGGCGACGGTCGGCGCGCTGATTTCCCACAACGCCCGAAGCGTATTGCCTGCCGCCGCATCGAACAATTGCACCGCATAGAACGCTTTGCCCCCGGCTCCGGTCCCGCCCAGGGCCACTGTCTTCCAGGCACTGCCCAATTGCGCATCGAACACGCCGATCTGCCCATCCACCAGGAATTTGTGGCTCACGCCATTGATGTAATTGGTGTCGGCGATGTCCCGCAGCGAGGGCAGGACGCTCGACGGCATGTAGGCGTAACGCCGGGTGCCGTTGGTGCTGTTGATGACGCTGAAGAAACCGTCGTTGGCATTCACCACAAGATTGGCGTTCATGTTCGCCGCCTTGGTTGCCAGGTAAGTGCTGTAGCTGGTGTCGTTCAGCAGGTCCGAGGCGGTCTGGTCATTGGGCGATGCCAGCACCAGCGGCGAGTTGATGATGTCGCCCAGCAACACGCTGCGCACCTTCAGGCCGGTTTTATTGACGCCTTTGCTCCATTCCACCAGATCGGTGCCGGTGATCCCCGTGGGCAGACCCTGGCTGAGGCTGGTTTGCTGGGCCGGTGAAAAGTTGCCGTAGGCCAGGGTTACCGGCGTGTTGGTCGCGGTGTTCCAGGACTGATAGGTCGGTGCCGTGGCACCCGGCACGATGCTGGTGTTGGTGGTCCACTGCACGGCCGCCGTATCGACCGTCCCCGCCGAAGTAAAACCGAATGCCCGGATGGTGCCTCGCCAGTCCTTGGGGTCATAGGTGGTCTGGTAGTAACTGGAGGTGGTGGACAACGTTGCACCGTTGGTGGTGCCGCCGCCCCCCGATCCAGCCTTGGAGGTGATGTCGCTCAAGGCCAATGACAAGGCTGAGTTCAGGCCTTCGCTGTCGGACGCTGGATAATATTTACCCGCGCCGTAGCGAGCGGCGTCGGACAGCATCGTATTGGTGACCGCAAAACCCACGGTGTAGGTATTGAGGTACTGCCGGGGGAAATCCGTGGCGTTCCAGCTCTGGCCGGTGGCATCGGTGCCGGTGGAGCGCATGTCGATGTCGAAAGCGAACTTGGCGATGTCGTCCAGGTAAAGCGTATCGCCCTCAGCGTCACCGTTGCGGTCAGCACCATCGTTGGTACTGATGCCATCCCAGTTAGGTAGACGGGATCCGCCTAGCGGATCGTTGGTGGGAAAAGTACGGTCGTAAGTGGGCAAGCCGTCGGTGATCACCACACCGAAATTCTTCTGGCACCGGTACTGGATCGGGCTGGTGTAGGTACTGGGGGTACTGTTGTGGTACGGCGCCATGCCCCTGAAATAACGGGTGACCTCGTAATAGCTCTCGGCCAATGGCGTATTGGCGACCGCGCCCAGGCCGTTGATGGCGTTGATCAGGGCACTGTAGTTGGCGTTGGCCTGGGTCTGGGTCACGCTGCCGCTGACGGGTGACAGATCGCTGACGACACGGGCAATGTAGCCCCCCGGGCCGGAGTTGCTGAAGTTGGGCGGGTTGAAGGTGGCAAGACCAATGCGCAGGGCACGGTTGTTGGCGACCAGGTCGTTGGAGACATCCCGTGCCACGTTGATTCGATAGTCCCTGGGGATTGAGCCGTTGGTGTAGTCCCGGTTCGAGCCATTGGCCAGGGTTACCAGATACGCCAGGTACTTGGCCGTGTACCGGGTGTTCTCGTCACCCACCGGGTCAGGCAGCCGCAGGCAGACCCGACCAACGTTGCTGCGGTAAAAACCGTACCAGCCATTTGAACAGCCGCCACGGAACAGGCCCACCAACAAAATATTGGCGTCGTCCATATCCAGCTCGAAGATGCTGTTGCAGTTACTGTTGGAGGCGCATGCATAGGTGCGCAACTGAGTGGCAGAGGGATCAAACCCCGACGCCCAAATGATGTTGTTCATACTCCCCGAGTCATCGATCAGCAGCATCACATTGGGGGTGACTGCGGCGGCACTCAGCAAGGGGGAATCCGAAGGTGTGAAAGCATAGGCCGGTGCAGCCAGATACAGGCTCAGCAGCACGCCCCAGAACGCCTGCCTCCAATCGCGACGCACCTTAATATTTCGCATAGATGCTCTCCACGACGCTGCGCTGGTTATTGCCTACCACTGCCACCGCCGTGATCCGGTACAGCGTTGCCGATGTATTGATCGGCACGTTGACCGCCGTGAGCGTGGTGCCCAGGTTCTGCACGCCGTAAAACCCGCCAGGGACGGCGATCCAGGTCACCCCCGACGATGAATTACGCCCGGCCGCCGTGAGGGTTGCCGATTCAGCCGGGGGCGCACACTGGGTCGCAGTGGTGCACACCGGCAGGGAGTAGGCCTCGGCCTGTACCGCGCTTTCACCAACCCGCAGCGCTGCCTCGGCCACCTGGAAGGACTGGTTGCGCAGCATGACGCTACTGGTCATTTTTTCCTGAAGGGTAGCGCTCTGCATCGATGAAAGGCCGATCAGCGTCAGGAGCAGCAGGAAAACCAGGCTGACCAGCAATGCCATACCGCGCTGGTGATGCTTGATGGGCGTCGAATTCATCAGTCGCCCTCACAAAAGCCGGTTGCGCAAAGCGGCAACCACGTTGAAGGTCTGCTCACGCACGTTGTTCTTCGGGTCAAAGAGCGTGAGGGTCAGGCGCACGCTGCGGATCAGGGCCGGATCGGTCGGGTTGCGGCTGTAGCTCGATGCCGCGATGTCTGTCGCGCTGCTGGCCACACCAAATGTCACATCGAATGCCCGGACGTTATCCACCAGTACCGCCTGGGTCGGGTTGCCAGCCCCGGTGCCCATCAATAACTGGTTATTGCTGAAGTTGTAGATCAACCGCCGTATCGGAAACGCCATTTGCCCGGCCGCCGGTAGCCGCGCCCCGGTATAGGCGGTTGCCGTGTTGCGACAGTCCGAGATCACGGTCCAAGTCGGCACGCCACCGCTGTTGCCGACATCCGTCGTCACCAGCGTCAGCTTCAGATTGGCGTTGTCCCAGCTGATCGGCGTGACCTTGCTGGCATTGAAGTCCCCCGCCGAGGACGCGTCGAGAACGCTCTCCAGACAACCGAACATGCCCACCATGCGAAGCTCCTGGACCATCTTGCTCAGGGCGAACCGCGCATCCTCCTGCATCACCGCCGCTGCGCTCTGACTGACGTAGGTATTCTTGGCGGCGATGAAAATCTGCACCACACCCAGCACGACAATCAGACTGAGCACCAAAGCGATCATCAGCTCAATCAGGCCGAATCCCCGGCAATGCCTGTTCATGGCGTCGCCCCTGGTGGGTCGACGGCGACGCGACTGGTCAGCACGAAACTGCGTCGCGCCTCGGCGGCGTTGGTCGTGTTGGCGGCCCGGGCGTCGTCCCAAGAGATGGTAATGGTGTAGACCCGCTGGTGCAGGGCAACAGTGCCGGTGGCCGTGGCGCCGCCGAAGCTGACGATGTTGGTCTTGAAATCGTAGAGATCCTGGTCCCGGGCTACGTTGAGATTGGGTGAACTGGGCGGCGTGACCGTGTAATCGGCGCCGGAGTTGGCGCGAATGCGGTCCAGCATGTCGTAGGCGATGAAGCTGGCCTGACTGGTCATGCGCGAGCTGTCGGTATATTTGAGCGCATTGAGCTGAACCATCGCCGCTCCCAGCAAGCCCACGCCAAGAATCAGCACCGCCACCAGCACTTCGATCAGTGTCATGCCCTCCTGTGCCTGTTTACTGCAACCCTTCATCCGCAACTTCCACCCAATACGATTCGTCCATTGAGGCAAACACTCAGCGTCCTGCTCTGCGCCCCCCTTACATAATTGAAAGTCACCGGCGTGGCCGGTGCCGACAACCCGCCGAGGTTGTTGAAATCAATGTTGGTCACCTCTGAGGTTAGCGTCAGAGTCGCGCCGCTGCTCATCGCCGGAACAACCCGCAATACATTGGGCTCAGCGCCAGTACTGTCATACACCGTCAGCTCGCTGCTCCATACGCTGCCCTGGGCCGTGGGGCGAATCCGTGTGGTGACACCACGGTCGATCGCTGTCATCCGGGCGAAGTTCAGTGCCCGGCGCAGATCGCCAATATCGGTATCGGCCTTGGTGCCCTGCACCGAGCCGGTAAGGGCCGGTACCGCCAGGGTGATCAGGAGCAGCAGCACGCCAAGGGCTACCAGCACCTCAATCAGCGTGAAACCTTTTGTACGAAGATCCATCGATGCCCTCCGTCGCCGTCGGCTATACCTGCTTCTACACGCTAGAACAAACCACTGCGTGTGGCGAGGGAGCTTGCTCCCGCTCGGGCGCGTAGCGGCGTTTATTTTGGGGCTGCTGCGCAGCCCAGCGGGAGCAAGCTCCCTCGCCACAACATGCTCCTGCCACACTGAGTTTCTTGCACTATCGCACCGCTTCACATTCTCCAGGGAGGAGATGTCATGCACCAACAGGGCTTCAGCCTGATCGAGCTGCTCATGGGACTGGCGATTGCGGCAATTGTTCTGTCGTGGGCCGGCGCTGGCTACAAAGAGCTGATCGAATCCATCGAACGCGAGGACACCGCGCAGTTACTGATCAGCGGGTTGCGCAGCGCGCGCAGCGAAGCCATCGCGCGCAACCGGACGGTCGTGCTCAGGGGGATAGACAACGATTGGGGCCGGGGCTGGCGAATGACCCTGGACGACAAGGAGAAGACCGTGCTGATGGAGCGCAGGGCAAGCGCTCGGGTGGTCGGCAACCAGCCGGTGAGAAGCAGGGTGAGGTTCAGCAACCGGGGGGAAGCCTTGCACCCCGGCGGCGCATTCCAGGCAGGCACGCTGCATGTCTGCGCCAAACGCGGGCCGGTCAGCCACCATCAGGTGATATTGGCGCCCTCCGGCCGCGTCCACCTGGAAAGCGTCGAAGCCGAGCAGGCGCTGTGCGAAAAGGACTTAAAGCAAAGAGCGCACGCGTAGTTCCTTGGGCATGGAGAAAGTGACGTTCTCCTCGCGACCGGACAATTCATCGGCACCGGTTGCACCCCAGGCCTGCAATTGCTGGATCACGCCGCGCACCAACACTTCCGGCGCAGAAGCACCGGCGGTAATGCCGATACGCTCGACGCCATCGAACCAGCTGCGCTGCATGTCTTCGGCACCGTCGATCAGGTACGCTGGAGTGGACATGCGCTCGGCCAGCTCGCGCAGGCGATTGGAGTTGGAGCTGTTCGGGCTACCGACTACCAGCACGACATCACATTCGTCAGCCAGTTGCTTGACCGCATCCTGACGATTCTGGGTGGCGTAGCAGATGTCATCCTTGCGTGGCCCACCGATGGCCGGGAAGCGCGCACGCAGGGCGTCGATCACTCGACTGGTATCGTCCATGGACAGGGTGGTCTGGGTGACAAACGCCAGCTTTTGCGGGTTACGCACCTGCAGCGCGGCGACGTCTTCTTCATCCTCGACCAGATAGATCGCGCCACCGTTGCTGGCGTCGTATTGGCCCATGGTGCCTTCGACTTCCGGATGGCCCTCGTGGCCGATCAGGATGCACTCACGACCGTCACGGCTGTAACGGGCCACTTCGATATGGACCTTGGTCACCAGGGGGCAGGTCGCGTCGAATACCTTCAGGCCACGGCCGGCAGCTTCGGTACGCACTGCCTGGGACACCCCGTGGGCACTGAAGATCACGATGACGTCGTCCGGCACCTGGTCCAGTTCCTCGACGAAGATCGCCCCGCGGCTACGCAGGTCTTCGACGACAAATTTGTTGTGGACCACTTCATGGCGCACATAGATGGGCGGCCCGAAGACTTCCAGAGCGCGGTTGACGATTTCGATCGCCCGGTCCACGCCGGCGCAGAAGCCACGGGGGTTGGCGAGTTTGATTTGCATGCTGTGCCTCGTGTCTGTGGGAGCGAGCCTGCTCGCGATGCGGTGGATCAGTCAACTCGACGGTGGCTGTGGCTCAGCTATCGCGAGCAGGCTCGCTCCCACA
>NZ_JABWQV010000216.1 GCF_014268615.1 Pseudomonas tehranensis
TGTGGCGAGGGAGCTTGCTCCCGCTCGATTGCGCAGCGATCGCCAAAATGTTGGGGCCGCTACACGGCCCAGCGGGAGCAAGCTCCCTCGCCACAAGATCAAAACCAAGCGTCATTTCAAACGCCAAACTGCGCCCGATAAGCCTCAACCGCCGGCAAATGCTGCTTGAGCTGCGGGTCGTCGGCCAAGAATTCCAGGACCTGGGTCAGCGACACGATGCTGACCACCGGAATGTTGAAGTCACGCTCCACTTCCTGGATCGCCGACAACTCACCGTTGCCGCGCTCTTGGCGGTTCAGGGCGATCAGCACACCGGCGGCCTTGGCGCCGTCCTGGGAAGCGATGATCTGCATCACTTCACGAATGGCGGTGCCGGCGGTGATCACGTCGTCGATGATCAGCACTTCACCGGTCAGCGGCGCGCCCACCAGGCTGCCCCCTTCACCATGAGCCTTGGCTTCTTTGCGGTTGAAGCACCAGGGCAGGTCGCGGCCGTGGTGTTCGGCCAGGGCGACGGCAGTGGTGGCGGCCAGAGGAATGCCTTTGTAGGCCGGGCCGAACAGCACGTCGAACGCAATGCCCCTCTCGACAATGGCCGCCGCATAGAAACGGCCCAGTTGCGCCAGGGCTGCACCGGTGTTGAACAGGCCGGCATTGAAGAAGTACGGGCTCGTGCGGCCGGACTTGAGGGTGAACTCACCGAAGCGCAAAACGCCGCGATCGATGGCAAAACGAATGAAATCGCGCTGATACGCCTGCATGAAAAAAGCCCCAAATACCACGGATTTAGCTAAATAGGTACACGCCGTGTATCATACACGCACGTGATTTTTGGGGCCATTTATGCGGATCATCAGTGTGAACGTCAATGGTATTCAGGCTGCAGTGGAGCGAGGGTTGCTCAGTTGGCTGCAAGCACAGAATGCCGACGTCATCTGCCTGCAGGACACCCGCGCCTCCGCCTTTGAACTGGACGATGCAGCCTTCCAACTGGATGGTTACTTCCTTTATGCCTGCGATGCCGAAGTCCCCGCCCAGGGTGGCGTGGCTTTGTACTCGCGGCTGCAACCGAAGGCTGTCATCAACGGTCTCGGTTTCGAGACGGCGGACCGCTACGGGCGCTACCTGCAAGCCGACTTCGACAAGGTCAGCATCGCGACCTTACTGCTCCCTTCGGGGCAGAACGGCGATGAAGATTTGAATCAGAAATTCAAGTTAATGGACGACTTCGCCCGTTATCTGGATAAACAGCGGCGCAAACGTCGCGAGTACATCTATTGTGGCTCGCTGTACGTGGCGCAACAGAAGCTGGATATCAAGAACTGGCGCGACAGCCAGCAATCCCCGGGCTTCCTGGCGCCGGAACGGGCCTGGATGGACGAGATTGTCGGCAACATGGGCTATGTTGACGCCTTGCGGGAAGTCAGCCGTGAAGGCGACCAGTACAGCTGGTGGCCAGACAACGAACAGGCCGAGATGCTCAACCTCGGCTGGCGTTTCGACTACCAGTTGCTGACGCCTGGTCTGCGCCGCTTCGTGCGCAGTGCTCGCCTGCCGCGCCAGCCACGGTTCTCGCAGCATGCGCCACTGATCGTGGATTACGACTGGACGCTGACGATCTGAGTGTCGTTTCGCAGCCACAAAAAAACCGACAGCCCTGTCGGTTTTTTTGTGGACAACCCTTTCTACTGTGAAAGCGAGCCTGCTCGCGATGGCGCAGTTACATTCAAGATTGATGTTGACTGACACACAGCTATCGCGAGCAGGCTCGCTCCCACAGGGGAAGACTCATCGATCGTTATTTGACCAGCCGCCACGTAAACGGATACCGATACGGCTGCCCTTCATTGGCCTTCACCCCACCGATGATGGTCAGCACCAGCGCACCGATAGCCACCAGCCCGAACAGGAAGAAGCCGATCACCACGATCATCAATAGCAGGCTGATCGCCGAGGCAATTGCCACCGTGATCTGGAAGTTAAGCGCTTCCTTGCCCTGGGCATCGATGAACGGGTCAGTCTCGCGCTTGAGCTGCCAGAGCACCAGCGGACCGATCAGCGTACCGAACGGAATCCAGATGCCCAACAAGGCGGACAAGTGACAGAACATCGCCCATTGGCGCGCCTCCTTGCTGGGCTGGGGCAGTAGGGTTTGCTCATCACTCATGACGTTCTCCTTGTCTGAAGCGCGAAACGATCAGTCAGCCAGTGCGGCTTTTTGCAGTTCGAAAATCTCGTTCATGCCTTTCTTTGCCAATTCCAGCATAGCGCTCAATTCTTCCGGCTGGAACGGCGCGCCTTCGGCGGTGCCCTGGATTTCGATGAAGCCACCGGCGCTGGTCATGACCACATTCAGGTCGGTCTCGGCGGCGGAATCTTCCAGGTAGTCCAGGTCCAGCACCGGCTCGCCCTGGTACATGCCCACGGACACCGCGGCGATCATCTGCTTGAGCGGATCGCCGCCCTTGAGGCCGCCACGCTTCTTGATCACTTTCAAGGCATCGGCCAGCGCGACCATGGCGCCGGTGATGGACGCGGTGCGAGTGCCGCCGTCAGCCTGGATCACGTCGCAATCGACATACAGCGTCACGTCACCGAGCTTGGACATGTCCAGCGCGGCGCGCAGCGAACGGCCGATCAGGCGCTGGATTTCCAGGGTACGTCCGCCCTGCTTGCCGCGGCTGGCCTCGCGCTGGTTGCGCTCACCGGTGGAGCGCGGCAGCATGCCGTATTCGGCGGTCAGCCAGCCTTGTCCCTGGCCCTTGAGGAACCGTGGCACACCGTTCTCGACGCTGACGGTGCAGATGACTTTGGTATCACCGAATTCGACCAGTACAGATCCCTCGGCGTGTTTGGTGTAGTTGCGGGTAATGCGGATCGAGCGAAGCTGATCGGCAGCGCGACCACTTGGACGTTTCATAGGGAACACCTGTACAGAGGACGGAAAACTGCCGAGCATTATAGAGCCATGGGCCGCCATAGGGCAGTTTAAACGTCGCGCAGTTCCAAAGAACCGCTGCCACGAGCCGAGCCCCATCGACATCTGACCGACGAGCCGCAGCGCTTTGTCACCTGCACGGTTTGGGGGCATGCACCTCACTGCGCTACAATCCTGCGCCTTTGCTGCCCTTCGGCTTTTATCCACAGATACCAGGCGCTACGACTACCCGTTGCGTCCGCCTGCATTGCGAGGAATCTCCATGGTGCACAGCATGACCGCCTTCGCCCGCGTCGAGAAAGCCGGCACCCAAGGCACGCTGAGCTGGGAACTGCGCTCGGTCAACAGCCGCTACCTGGAGCCGCACCTGCGCCTGCCCGAATCCTTTCGTGACCTTGAAGGTAGCGTGCGTGAAGCCCTGCGCCAGGGCCTGTCCCGGGGCAAGCTGGAATGCACCCTGCGCTTCACCGAAGAAAGCACCGGCAAGGCCTTGCAGGTGGACCGCGAGCGCGCCGCGCAACTGGTGGCTGCCGCCGAAACCGTCGCCAGCCTGATCAAGCACCCCGCGCCTCTGAACCCGCTGGAAGTCCTGGCCTGGCCCGGCGTGCTGGTAGGTGATGCGAGCGACCCGCAGGCCCTGAATGCCGAAGCGCTGGCGTTGTTCAATCAAGGCCTGAAAGAACTCAAGGCCGGCCGCGAGCGCGAAGGTGCGGAGCTGGCCCGGTTGATCGACGAGCGCCTGACCTCCATAGAGGAAGACATCGTCACCCTGCGCGAACTGGTCCCGCAGATGCTCGCCACCCAACGTCAGAAGGTGCTCGACCGCTTCGTCGACATGCAGGCCGAGCTGGACCCGCAGCGCCTGGAACAGGAAATGGTCATGCTCGCGCAAAAGAGCGACGTGGCCGAAGAACTGGATCGCCTGAGCACCCACATCATTGAAGTTCGCCGGGTGCTCAAATCCGGTGGTGCGGCCGGTCGCCGCCTGGACTTCCTGATGCAGGAACTCAACCGCGAAGCCAACACACTGGGCTCCAAAGCCTTCGACCCGCGCAGCACCCAGGCTGCGGTCAACCTCAAGGTGTTGATCGAGCAAATGCGCGAACAAGTGCAGAACATTGAGTAAGGCTAACCCGACATGACCCACAGCACCGGCACTCTCTACATCATTTCCGCGCCTTCGGGCGCCGGCAAGACCAGCCTGGTCAAGGCGCTGATCGACGCCGAGCCGCAGATCCGCGTCTCGGTCTCGCACACCACCCGTGCCATGCGCCCGGGCGAAGTGGACGGGGTGAACTATCACTTCGTCGACCGCGAACAGTTCGTGAAAATGGCCGAGCACGGGGACTTCCTCGAGCGCGCCGAAGTCTTCGGCAACCTCTATGGCACCTCGCAAAGCTATCTGCAGCAAACCCTGGACGAAGGCCATGACCTGATCCTGGAAATCGACTGGCAGGGTGCCGAGCAGGTCCGCAAGCTGATGCCCCAGGCCCGTTCGATCTTTATCCTGCCACCGAGCCAGCAGGCCTTGCGCCAGCGCCTGACCAATCGTGGCCAGGACAGCGACGACATCATCGAAGGCCGGATGCGCGAAGCGGTCAGCGAAATGAGCCATTACGTCGACTACGATTACCTGATCATCAACGACGATTTCGCCCACGCACTGGACGATTTGAAGGCGATTTTCCGCGCCAGCCAGCTGCAACAGAAACGCCAGCAGCAACGTTTCGGTAAATTATTGGCCGAACTGCTGGGCTGAACAGCCCTTCCCAAAACCGCTGCGACGGCTTTACATTGGAGCTTGCAGCGGGTCGAGGGCCTGGTTAAAAAATCAGCGCTTCCCTAAACGCTGGCGTTTTTTTAAACTGTCGAGTCCGCTCGCCCAACCGGGCAGCGCGCATATTGCATTCGCTCCGAGGAATACCATGGCCCGCGTAACCGTTGAAGACTGCCTAGAACACGTGGAAAACCGCTTTGAGCTGGTCATGCTCTCTACCAAGCGTGCCCGTCAACTGGCCACCGGTGGCAAAGAGCCGTTGGTCCAGTGGGAAAACGACAAGCCTACCGTGGTAGCGCTACGTGAAATCGCCGAAGGCCTGATGAGCTACGAGTTCATCGCCAACGCTGAAATCGTTGAAGACGAACCGCTGTTCGCAGCGTTCGAGGACGAGTCCAACGAGGCGGTCTAAGCCTATGCCTGGTCGACGTAGCACGGCGCGGGGTCACAGCAAACGGCAGGAGTCATTATCATGCCGAGCATAGACGCCCTCGCCGATCGCTTATCGGCCTACCTCGGCACGGACCAGGTCAATCTGGTCCGCCGAGCCTATTTCTACGCCGAACAAGCCCACGACGGCCAGCGCCGCCGCAGCGGCGAGGCGTACGTCACGCACCCGCTTGCGGTGGCGAACATTCTTGCCGACATGCACATGGACCATCAAAGCCTGATGGCGGCGATGCTGCATGACGTGATCGAAGACACCGGAATTGCCAAGGAAGCGCTGCAAGCGCAGTTCGGCGAAACCGTGGCCGAACTGGTCGACGGGGTCAGCAAACTGACCCAGATGAACTTCGAGACCAAGGCCGAGGCCCAGGCGGAAAACTTCCAGAAAATGGCCATGGCCATGGCGCGCGACATTCGCGTGATCCTGGTCAAGCTCGCCGACCGCCTGCACAACATGCGGACGCTGGAAGTGTTGTCCGGTGAAAAACGCCGGCGAATCGCCAAGGAAACCCTGGAAATCTATGCGCCCATCGCCAATCGGCTGGGCATGCACGCGATTCGCATCGAGTTCGAAGACCTCGGCTTCAAGGCCATGCACCCGATGCGTTCGGCGCGGATCAATCAAGCCGTCAAGCGCGCCCGGGGCAATCGCAAGGAAATCGTCAACAAGATCGAAGAGTCCTTGAGCCACTGCCTGACCATCGACGGCATCGAAGGCGAGGTCAGTGGCCGACAGAAACACCTCTACGGCATCTACAAGAAGATGCGCGGCAAGCGTCGGGCCTTCAACGAGATCATGGACGTCTATGCGTTCCGGATCATCGTCGACAAGGTCGATACCTGCTACCGCGTATTGGGCGCTGTACATAATTTGTACAAACCATTGCCAGGGCGCTTCAAGGACTACATCGCGATTCCCAAGGCCAACGGCTACCAGTCGCTGCACACCACGCTGTTCGGCATGCACGGCGTACCGATCGAAATCCAGATCCGCACCCGCGAAATGGAAGAGATGGCCAACAACGGCATCGCCGCGCACTGGCTGTACAAGTCCAGCGGCGACGAACAACCCAAGAGCACCCACGCCCGGGCCCGCCAGTGGGTCAAAGGCGTGCTGGAAATGCAGCAGCGGGCCGGCAACTCCCTGGAATTCATCGAAAGCGTGAAGATCGACCTGTTCCCGGACGAGGTCTACGTATTCACGCCCAAAGGCCGGATCATGGAGCTGCCCAAAGGCTCCACGGCGGTGGACTTTGCCTATGCGGTACACACCGACGTCGGCAACAGCTGCATCGCGTGCCGGATCAACCGCCGCCTGGCGCCGTTGTCCGAACCGCTGCAAAGCGGCTCCACGGTGGAAATCGTCAGCGCCGCCGGCGCGCGGCCAAACCCGGCATGGCTCAACTTTGTAGTCACCGGCAAGGCTCGCACGCACATCCGCCACGCCCTGAAGCTACAACGCCGCTCCGAATCCATCAGCCTGGGCGAACGCTTGCTCAATAAAGTCCTCAACGGCTTCGACAGCTCCCTGGACAAGATCCCGGCCGAACGCGTGCAGATCATGCTCAGCGAGTACCGCCTGGAACTGATCGAAGACCTGTTGGAAGACATCGGCCTGGGCAATCGCATGGCCTACGTCGTCGCCCGCCGCCTGCTCGGCGAAGGCGAACAGCTGCCTAGCCCTGAAGGCCCGCTGGCCATCCGTGGCACCGAAGGCCTGGTGCTCAGTTATGCCAAGTGCTGCACGCCGATTCCTGGCGATCCGATTGTCGGCCATCTGTCCGCCGGCAAAGGGATGGTGGTGCACCTGGACAACTGCCGCAACATCAGCGAAATCCGCCACAACCCGGAAAAATGCATCCAGCTCTCCTGGGCCAAGGATGTCACCGGCGAATTCAATGTCGAGCTGCGGGTCGAACTGGAGCACCAGCGTGGCCTGATCGCCTTGCTGGCCAGCAGCGTCAACGCCGCCGACGGCAATATTGAAAAAATCAGCATGGACGAGCGTGATGGCCGCATCAGCGTCGTCCAACTGGTGGTCAGCGTGCACGACCGCGTACACCTGGCCCGCGTGATCAAGAAGCTGCGCGCCCTGACTGGCGTCATCCGCATCACTCGCATGCGCGCATAGCTCCCCATCCAATACAAGGAGTCATAAATGACCAAGACCGTTATCACCAGCGACAAAGCTCCGGCCGCCATCGGTACGTATTCCCAGGCAATCAAGGCGGGCAACACCGTGTACATGTCGGGCCAGATCCCGCTGGACCCGAAAACCATGGAACTGGTAGAAGGCTTCGAAGCCCAGACCGTGCAGGTGTTCGAGAACCTCAAGGCCGTGGCCGAGGCTGCCGGCGGTTCGTTCAAGGACATCGTCAAGCTCAACATCTTCCTCACCGACCTGAGCCACTTCGCCAAGGTCAACGAGATCATGGGCAAGTACTTCGACCAGCCTTACCCTGCCCGCGCCGCCATCGGCGTAGCAGCCCTGCCGAAGGGTTCGCAGGTTGAGATGGACGCCATCCTGGTCATCGAGTAACAAGCCCGGCGCAGCCTTCCCCTGCTGCGCCGTTTTCGTTTAAGGATTCCACCATGCGCAAAGCGCTTGCTCTTTCGCTGGCTGCCCTGCTGTTGGGCGGCTGCGCCAGCGACCCTGCCGACCGTGATATCAGCGGCACCTGGATCAACCAGGCGGCAATCGACGCCGCCGCCAAGGGCGGCCCGCTGCGCGAGGCGCTGCAGGCCTATGGCCCAAACCTGGAGTGGGACGTCAACACCCGGGCCGGCCAGGCGCGTTACACCAACGGTTTCGAGAATGTCGAAGGCAAGCTGCTGGGCGAAGAAGACGGTGCGTGGAAAGTCGATTTCTACGGCAGCTCCGCCAGCGAACTGCAACGCGACGGCGACCAGTTGAACCAATCCGCCACCGAGAACGAACCGCAGCAAGTGTTCGAGCGCGCCCAGGTACAGGTGCCGGAGGGAGCGCCGCTGGGCGCCAGTTTCGAACGGGCGCTGTATACCGCCTATCTGGGCGGCACCTGGAACATCGTCAACGGCCCAGGCCAAGGTGCCAGCGTGCAGTTCCAACCCGACGGCCAGGTCAGCGGACTGCCAGGCGCCGACCGCTACGCCCTGTGCCTGGCCGGCGATTGTGCCTCCATGAGCGGGGGCAACGACAACATCTGGCTGCAACAGAACGGCCAGGGCAACACCTGGATTTTCTCCCGCGACGGCAAGAAACTGGAAATTTTCCAGACCGTTAATGCGGCACTGGCGGATGAAATGCCTTCGTTTACGCCGGGTGACCGGCAGTGGGTGTTGGAGAAGCAGTAGGAGCTGCGACGCGGTTCCCATGTGGGAGCGGGCTTGCTCGCGAAGGCGGCATGACAGTCAACGAAGATGTTGGATGCCAGGGCCCCTTCGCGAGCAAGCCCGCTCCC
>NZ_JABWQV010000217.1 GCF_014268615.1 Pseudomonas tehranensis
TGGGAGCGAGCCTGCTCGCGATAGCGGTGGCCCATTCAACACGAATGTAAGCTGACAGACGGGAACAAAAAACGCCGCTTGTCCCTTCTCAGGGCAAGCGGCGTTTTTACGCATAGCACGTGGCGTGAAGATTACTCTTCGAGATTACCCATGGCGGTGGTGTTGAAGCCGCCGTCTACGTACATGATTTCACCGCTGATGCCCGAGGCCAGGTCCGAGCACAGGAAGGCGCCGGCGTTGCCGACTTCTTCGATGGTGACGTTGCGGCGCAGCGGGGTTTGTGCTTCGTTGGCGGCCAGCATTTTGCGGAAGTTCTTGATGCCGGAAGCGGCGAGGGTGCGGATCGGTCCGGCCGATACGCAGTTGACACGGGTGCCGTCCGGGCCCAGGGAGCCGGCCAGGTAACGCACGCCTGCTTCCAAGGAAGCCTTGGCCATACCCATCACGTTGTAGTTCGGCATGGTGCGCTCGGCGCCCAGGTACGACAGGGTCAGCAGGCTGCCGTTGCGACCTTTCATCATTTCACGACCGGCCTTGGCCAGGGCCACGAAGCTGTAGGCGCTGATGTCGTGGGCAATGCGGAAACCTTCACGGGTGGTGGCTTCGGTGAAGTCGCCGTCCAGTTGGTCGCCCGGGGCGAAGCCCACGGAGTGCACGATGCAGTCCAGGCCGTCCCACTTCTTGCTCAGTTCTTCGAAGACCTTGGCGATTTCTTCATCGCTGGCCACGTCGCACGGGAAGCACAGCTCAGGGCTCGAACCCCAGCCTTGTGCGAACTCTTCGACACGACCCTTGAGTTTGTCGTTCTGATAAGTGAAGGCAAGCTCAGCGCCCTCGCGATGCATGGCGGCGGCGATGCCGGATGCGATGGACAGCTTGCTGGCGACACCGACGATCAGTACGCGCTTACCGGCGAGAAAACCCATGTGTTGCTCCTCTTTCAGGTTATTCGGCAGTTGTTGGGGCCAGGAAAGCGGCCTCCAGCAACTGCTGTGTATAGGGGTGTTGCGGCGCGGCGAATATGCTGCGGGCATCACCTTGTTCGACCACTTGGCCATGCTTGACCACCATCAACTGGTGGCTTAGCGCTTTGACGACAGCCAGGTCATGGCTGATAAACAGATACGTCAGGTTGTACTTGGTTTGCAGCGACCGCAACAGCTCCACCACCTGGCGTTGCACGGTACGGTCCAGGGCCGACGTCGGTTCATCCAGCAGAATCAACGCCGGCTTGAGCACCAGGGCCCGGGCAATGGCGATACGCTGCCGCTGCCCTCCGGAAAATTCATGGGGGTAGCGGTTCCGGGTTTCCGGATCCAGGCCGACCTCCTTCAATGCCTCGATTATCGCTTGTTCCTGCTCGGCCGCGGTGCCGATCTTGTGGATCCGCAGGCCTTCGCCGACGATCTGGCTGACACACATCCGTGGGCTCAGGCTGCCGAACGGGTCCTGAAACACCACTTGCATCTCCCGGCGCAACGGCCGGACCTGTTGCTGCGACAGGCAGTCCAGCTGCTTGCCTTCAAACCGGATCCCCCCCTGGCTGCCGATCAACCGCAAGATCGCCAGCCCCAGGGTGGACTTGCCGGAGCCGCTTTCGCCAACGATGCCCAGGGTCTGGCCCTGGGGCAGGCTGAAGCGGATCCCGTCCACGGCCTTTATGTAATCCACCGTGCGTTTGAACAGCCCCTTCTTGATCGGGAACCAGACTTTCAGGTCCTCGACCTGCAACAGCGGCGGGCCGACCACGTTGGTCGCCGGGTTGCCGCTGGGCTCGGCGGCCAGCAGTTCCCGAGTGTACGGATGCTGCGGCGCGCGGAACAGCTCTTCGCACGATGCCTGTTCGACGATGCAACCGCGCTGCATGACACATACGCGATGAGCAATTCTTCGCACCAGGTTCAAATCGTGGCTGATCAACAGCAGCGACATGCCCAGCCGCGCCTGCAAATCCTTGAGCAATTCGAGGATTTTCAGCTGGACGGTGACGTCCAGTGCCGTGGTCGGTTCGTCGGCAATCAGCAGTTCTGGCTCGTTGGCCAGGGCCATGGCGATCATCACCCGCTGGCGCTGGCCGCCGGACAACTCATGGGGCAGGGCCTTGAGGCGCTTGTGCGGCTCGGGGATGCCCACCAGCTCCAGCAACTCCAGGGTGCGACGGGTAGCGACCTTGCCGGACAGCCCCTTGTGAATGCCCAGCACTTCGTTGATCTGCTTCTCGATGCAGTGCAGCGGATTGAGGGACGTCATCGGTTCCTGAAAGATCATCGCGATCCGGTTGCCGCGGATATGGCGGATGGTCTTTTCTTTGAGCCCCAGTAAATCCTGACCGGAATACTGGATGGTTCCGCTTGGATGGTGGGCCAGCGGATAGGGCAGCAACCGCAGGATAGAGTGGGCGGTCACCGACTTGCCTGAGCCGCTTTCGCCGACCAGAGCCATGGTTTCGCCACGCTTGATGTCGAAACTGACGCCTTCGACGACCCGCTGGCGACGTTCGCCAACAATGAACTCCACTGCCAAGTCGCGTACTTCGATCAGATTGTCCTGATTCATCTCACTTCCTCGGATCGAAGGCATCGCGAGCGGACTCGCCGATAAATACCAGCAGGCTCAGCATGATCGCCAGCACGGCGAACGCGCTGATGCCCAGCCAAGGCGCCTGCAGGTTGGATTTGCCCTGGGCCACCAGTTCACCCAAGGACGGCGCGCCCGGAGGCAAGCCAAACCCGAGGAAATCCAGGGCCGTGAGGGTGCCGATGGCGCCGGTGAGAATGAACGGCATGAACGTCATGGTCGAGACCATGGCGTTGGGCAGGATGTGGCGGAACATGATCGCGCCGTTCTGCATGCCTAATGCCCGCGCGGCACGCACGTATTCCAGATTGCGCCCGCGCAGGAACTCGGCGCGGACCACGTCCACCAGGCTCATCCAGGAGAACAGCAGCATGATGCCCAGCAACCACCAGAAGTTCGGTTGCACGAAACTGGCCAGGATGATCAGCAGGTAAAGCACCGGCAACCCTGACCAGATCTCCAGAAAGCGTTGGCCGGCCAGGTCGACCCAACCGCCATAAAAGCCCTGCAAGGCGCCGGCGATCACGCCGATGATTGAGCTGAGGAGGGTCAGTGTCAGGGCAAACAGTACCGAGACACGGAAGCCATAGATGACCCGGGCCAGCACATCGCGGCCCTGGTCGTCGGTGCCCAGCCAGTTGACCGAGGAGGGCGGTGCCGGGGCAGGGACCTTCAGGTCGTAATTGATGCTCTGGTAGCTGAACGGGATCGGTGCCCACAGCACCCACGCGTCCTTGGCGGCCAGCAGTTCGCGGATGTATGGGCTCTTGTAGTTGGCTTCCAACGGAAACTCGCCGCCGAACGTGGTTTCCGGGTAGCGCTTGAGGGCCGGGAAATACCAACCGTCGTCGTAGTGCACCACCAGCGGCTTGTCATTGGCGATCAGTTCGGCGCCCAGGCTGAGCCCGAACAGGATCAGGAACAGCCACAGCGACCACCAGCCACGCTTGTTGGCCTTGAACAGTTCGAAACGGCGGCGATTGAGGGGGGACAGGTTCATCTCAATGCTCCCGGCTTTCGAAGTCGATGCGTGGATCGACAAAGGTGTAGGTCAGGTCACCGATCAGTTTCACCACCAGCCCCAGCAGGGTGAAGATGAACAGGGTGCCAAAGACCACCGGGTAGTCACGGTTGATGGCCGCCTCGAAACTCATCAGTCCCAGGCCATCCAGGGAAAAGATCACCTCCACCAGCAACGAGCCGGTGAAGAAAATTCCAATGAACGCCGACGGGAAGCCGGCAATCACCAGCAGCATTGCGTTGCGGAACACATGACCATAGAGCACCCGATTGCGGGTCAGACCCTTGGCCTTGGCGGTGACCACGTACTGCTTGTTGATTTCATCGAGGAAGCTGTTCTTGGTCAGCAGGGTCATGGTGGCAAAGTTGCCGATCACCAGGGCTGTCACAGGCAAGGCCAGGTGCCAGAAATAGTCGAGGATCTTGCCACCCATGCTCAGTTCGTCGAAATCGTTGGACGTCAGCCCCCGCAGCGGGAACCAGTTGAAATAGCTGCCGCCGGCAAACACCACGATCAGCAGGATGGCGAACAGGAATGCCGGGATGGCATAGCCGACTATGATGGCCGAACTGGTCCAGACGTCGAAGTGACTGCCATGCCGCGTCGCCTTGGCGATCCCCAGCGGGATCGACACCAGGTACATGATCAGCGTACTCCACAGCCCTAGGGAGATGGAGACCGGCATTTTTTCCTTGATCAGGTCGATGACCTTGGCGTCGCGGAAAAAACTGTCACCGAAATCCAGCCGGGCGTAGTTCTTGATCATGATCCACAGGCGTTCCGGTGCCGACTTGTCGAAGCCGTACATGCGCTCGATTTCCTTGACCAGCGCCGGGTCCAGGCCCTGGGCACCGCGATAGGCCGAGCCGGCCACCGACACTTCGGCACCGCCGCCGGCAATGCGGCTGGTGGCGCCTTCGAAGCCTTCGAGTTTGGCGATCATCTGCTCCACCGGCCCGCCGGGCGCGGCCTGGATGATCACAAAGTTGATCAACAAAATGCCAAACAGGGTTGGAATGATGAGTAACAGGCGCCGAAAAATATAAGCCAGCATCGGGTTACTCCACACTCGCCGGGGCGACGATTTTTTGCTCGATGACCTGTTTTTCCACCTCAATGGAAGGCTTGACCTCTGGCTTGACCCACCATGTGGTGGTGCCGATGTCGTAGGTCGGGGTGATTTTTGGATGGCCGATGTGGTTCCAGTAGGCTACGCGCCAGGTCTTGATGTGCCAGTTGGGGATCACGTAGTAGCCCCATTGCAGCACCCGGTCCAGCGCGCGGGCGTGGGCCACCAGGCTCTTGCGTGAATCGGCGTTGATCAGTTGCTCCACCAGTTGGTCGACCGCCGGGTCCTTCAGGCCCATGGTGTTGCGGCTGCCGGGATTATCGGCGGCAGCCGACATCCAGAATTCCCGTTGTTCGTTACCCGGCGAGCTGGATTGCGGGAAGCTGCCCACTATCAGGTCGAAATCACGTGAGCGCACGCGATTGATGTATTGGGACACGTCGACCCGGCGGATCACCAGCTCGATGCCCAGGTCGCTGAGGTTGCGCTTGAATGGCAGCAGCACCCGCTCGAATTCGGTCTGGGCCAGCAGGAACTCCAGCACCACGGGTTTGCCCTGGGCATCGACCATCTTGTCGTCGACGATGCGCCAGCCGGCCTCTTGCAGCAATTGATAGGCCTTGCGCTGCTGGTCACGGATCATGCCGCTGCCGTCACATACCGAGGGCTCGAATGCCTGGGTGAACACCTGCTCGGGGATCTTCCCGCGCAGGGGTTCGAGGATCTTCAACTCGTCTTCGCCGGGCAGGCCGGTGGCGGCCATCTCCGAATTCTCGAAATAACTGCGGGTGCGCGCGTAGGCACCGTGGAACAGTTGTTTGTTGGTCCATTCGAAGTCCAGCAGCAGGCTCAAGGCCTTGCGCACCCGTACGTCCTGGAAGACCGGACGGCGCAGGTTATAAACAAACCCCTGCATGCCGGTGGGGTTGCCGTTGGGGATCTGCTCCTTGATCAGCCGGCCTTCGGTCACGGCCGGGATGTTGTAGGCGTTGGCCCAGTTCTTGGCGGCCATTTCCAGCCAGAAATCAAACTGCCCGGCCTTCAGTGCCTCGACCGCCACGGTGTTGTCACGGTAGTAGTCGGTGGTCAGGACGTCGAAGTTGTAGAAGCCGCGGTTGACCGGCAAGTCCTTACCCCAGTAATCCTTCACGCGTTCATAGCGAATCGAGCGGCCAGCCTTCACTTCGGCGACCTTATAGGGGCCGCTGCCGAGGGGAATTTCCAGGTTGCCCTTGTTGAATTCACGCCCGGCCCACCAGTGCTTGGGCAATACCGGCAACTGGCCGAGGATCAGCGGCAATTCACGGTTATTTTTATGCTTGAACTTGAACAGTACCTTGAGCGGTTCTTCGGCGATGACTTCGGCGACGTCGTTGTAGTAACCGCGGAACATCGGGGCGCCGTCCTTGGTCAGGGTCTGGAAGCTGAACACGACGTCCTCGGCGCGCACCGGATGGCCATCGTTGAAGCGGGCTTCGGGCCGCAGGTAGAAGCGCACCCAGGCATTGTCCGGGGCCTTCTCGATTTTTTCGGCGATCAGGCCATATTCGGTGAAGGGTTCGTCCAGGCCTTGTTTGGCCAGGGTGTCGTAGATCAGGCCGATGTCATCGGCGGGGACGCCCTTGCTGATAAAAGGGTTAAGGCTGTCGAAGCCACCAAACCCGCCCTGACGAAAAATCCCACCCTTGGGGGCGTCAGGGTTCACATAATCGAAATGCTTGAAGTTGGCCGGGTACTTCGGCGGCTCGTTGTACAAGGTCAGGGCGTGCTGCGGTGCGGCACAGGCCAGTCCGGCGAACAACAGGCCGCTGGCCTGCAGGAGCAGGGCGCGTAAAGGCTTCATTGATCTTTCTCCGAAGATTTCAGCCACCATGCGCTCAAACCCAGGGTGTAGGGCGGCGTGGTGACAAAGGCAAACCGGTTACGGTAGGCCAGGCGATGATAATTGAGATACCAGTTAGGGATGCAGTAGTGCTGCCACAGCAGCACGCGGTCCAGGGCTTTGCCGGCAGCGACCTGTTCGTCACGGGTGCGGGCGGACAGGAGCTTTTCCAGCAGGTGATCGACCACCGGGTTGTTGATGCCGGCGTAGTTCTTGCTGCCCTTGACCCCCGCCTGGCTGGAATGGAAGTACTGCCATTGCTCAAGGCCCGGGCTAAGGGTTTGGCCCAGGGTCAGCAGAATCATGTCGAAGTCGAACTGGTCCAGGCGCTGCTTGTATTGGGCGCGGTCCACCGTACGCAGGCGGGCCTGGATGCCGATGCTGGCGAGGTTTTCCACGTAGGGTTGCAGGATGCGCTCCAGATTCGGGTTCACCAGCAGGATCTCGAAGCGCAGCGGCTGGCTGTCGGCGTTGAGCAGACGCTGGCCGTGAATGCTCCAACCGGCTTCCTTGAGCAACCCGAGGGCTTTGCGCAAGGTTTCCCGGGGGATCCCCCGGCCGTCGGTCCGAGGCAGGCTGAAGGGCTGGGTGAACAACTGGGGCGGCAATTGTTCCCGATACGGCTTGAGCAGTAGCCATTCGTGGCCCACCGGAAGGCCGCTGGAGGAGAACTCACTGTTGGGGTAATAACTGAGGGTGCGCTTGTAGGCACCGCTGAATAGCGTGCGGTTGGTCCACTCGAAGTCGAACATCATCCCCAAGGCTTCACGAACCTTGGCCTGGGCGAACGTGCTGCGTCGGGTGTTCATGAACAGACCCTGGGTCTGGGTCGGGATCTGGTGGGCAATCTGCGCCTTGATCACCTCGCCGCGATTGACTGCCGGGAACTGATAGCCGTTGGCCCAGTTTTTGGCCTGGTGCTCAATGTAAATGTCGAACTCCCCGGCCTTGAAGGCTTCGAAAGCCACTTCACTGTCGCGGTAAAACTCCACGTCCATCCGGTCATAGTTGTATTTGCCGCGATTGACCGGCAGGTCCTTGCCCCAGTAATTCTTGACCCGCTCAAACACCAACTGGCGACCAGGCTGTACTTTGGTAATCCGGTATGGGCCGCTGCCCAAGGGAGGTTCGAAGGTGGTGGCCTTGAAGTCGCGGTCTTTCCAGTAGTGCTGAGGCAGCACCGGTAACTCACCCAGACGCAGGATCAGCAGCGGGTTGCCCGTACGCTTGAACACAAAGCGGATTTTCAGCGGGTTGAGGATGTCGACCCGCAGCACTTCCTGAAGGTTGGTGCGGTACTGCGGATGACCCTCCTTGAGCAGCGTTCTGTAGGAGAACGCCACGTCATAGGCGGTGATCGGCACACCATCGTGAAAACGCGCTTCGGGTCTGAGGTTGAACACCACCCAACTGCGGTCTTCGCTGTATTCCACCGACCGGGCGATCAGGCCATAGCTCGACGTCGGCTCGTCGCCGGACGGTGCGTACTGACCCGTGCCAACCATCAACGGTTCGTTCAGCTCGTTGATGCCGTATTGCAAGAAATTGGGGGTCGAAACCGGGCTGCTGCCCTTGAATGTGTAGGGATTGAGCGTATCGAAGGTGCCGAATGCCATGACCCGCAAGATTCCGCCCTTGGGCGCTTGCGGGTTGACCCAGTCGAAGTGGGTGAATCTGGCCGGGTACTTGAGCGTGCCGAACTGCGCATAACCATGGCTTTCGCTAATGGTTGCGCTGGCGGGAGAGCTCAAGGCCAGGCTGATCAGGAGCAGGAGGAGGGGACGTATCAAGTCTGAGATCCGATCCAGGCGGCTTGGGCTTTATGGCCCGTACAGTAACAGCTTGTATCGGCAGGAAAAAGGCGGGGGCTCAAAGCTCTAGAATTTGCTTGAACTGTGGCGAGGGAGCTTGCTCCCGCTGGGTTGCGAAGCGACCCCAAAAGCGGTCACTCAATCCATCTGCCACACCGAGGTGTCAGATTCGGGGCTGCTTCGCAGCCCAGCGGGAGC
>NZ_JABWQV010000218.1 GCF_014268615.1 Pseudomonas tehranensis
GGGAGCGGGCTTGCTCGCGAAGGGGCCAGTAAATCCACCCTAGATTCCACAGAGTTCACGCAACAACCCCGTATCCAAATGCCGCTCCACCAGATCCGCCAACCGCTCGATGTCCCGCTCGCGCAACCCGTGGTAGTCCACCGCCTGCACATTCTGCAACCCGGCCCAACGCAACAAGGCGCTGCTGGCCGCCGGTGACTCGAACAGCCCATGCAGATAGGTGCCGAAAATCTGCCCATCCAGACTCTGGGCGCCGTCACAGCGACCGCCATCCAACTGCACCGCCGGGTTTTCCAGTGCAGGGCCTGAGGTTACACCGGCATGGATTTCATACCCGCTGACCTCGGCCTCTTCCAGAGCCAGTCGTCCGCGCACATTGCGCAACTGTTTCTCGTGTTCCAGAGTCGTTTCGAAGGCCAGCAAGCCCAGCCCGGTGCTGGAGCCCGCGGCCCCTTCCAGCCCCAGCGGATCGTGGACCTGCAGGCCGAGCATCTGCAAACCACCGCAGATTCCCAGCAATTTGCCGCCATAACGCAGGTGACGCTGGATGGCCGTCTGCCAACCGTTGGCACGCAGGTAGGCCAGGTCACTGCGCACGCTCTTTGAACCCGGCAGGATGATCAAGTCAGCCGCAGGAATCGGCTGGCCCGGGCCGATGAATTGCAGGTCGACCTGCGGATGCAGGCGCAGCGGATCGAAATCGGTGTGGTTGCTGATGCGCGGCAATACCGGCACCACCACCTTGAGCACCTGCTCGGCCTTGTCGGCCTGGCGTTGATCGAGACCGTCCTCGGCTTCCAGATGCAGGTCCATCACGTAGGGCAACACGCCAACCACCGGTTTGCCGGTGCGCGCCTCAAGCCAGTCCAGGCCCGGTTGCAGCAAGGCGATGTCGCCGCGAAAACGGTTGATGATGAAGCCCTTGACCCGCGCCTGTTCGCTGGGCGAAAGCAGCTCCAGGGTACCCACAAGGTGGGCGAATACGCCGCCGCGATTGATATCGGCAATCAGCAGCACCGGACAGTCCACCGCCTCGGCAAAGCCCATGTTGGCAATGTCACCGGCGCGCAGATTGATTTCCGCCGGGGAACCCGCGCCCTCCACCATCACCACCGGATACGCCGCGCTCAAACGTTCGTGGGAGGCCAGCACCGCTTGCATCGCGATGGCTTTGTAATCGTGATAGGCCACGGCATTCATGGTGGTGACGGCGCGGCCATGAATAATGACCTGGGCGCCGGTGTCGCTGTTGGGCTTGAGCAGCACCGGGTTCATGTCGGTATGCGGTTCTAGACCAGCCGCCTGGGCCTGCACGGCCTGGGCACGGCCGATTTCGCCGCCATCGGCCGTTACCGCGCTGTTGAGCGCCATGTTCTGTGGTTTGAACGGCACCACGCTCACACCCTGACGCCTGACCCAGCGGCACAACGCCGTGACGAGAGTGCTTTTGCCGGCATCGGACGTGGTGCCCTGCACCATTACAGTGGTCATTGGATGTCCTTGGCGTAGGCCTCGAAAGCTTGTTCGAGGCGCAGGAACTCACCGTCATCGGCCGGCAACCCAAAGCGCAGGCTGCTGTTATGGGTAAACAACCGCAGAAGAATGCCGCGCTGGGCCATGAAATCGTAAAGTGCCTGGGCGTGTTCAGTGACCAGCCATTGGAACAACCCGCAGCCGCCCTGAGGCTTGAAGCCGTGGCGTTCGAGCGTCAGCGCCAGGCGCTGACTGGTGTCCTCGCAGCGTTGGCGCTGGCGGGCGTGGGCGTCGGTATCCAGCAGGCACGCCTGGCCCACCACTCGGGTCGGCCCGCTGACGGCCCACGGCCCGACTTGTTCGGCGAGCAACTTGAGCAAGTGGCGCTCGGCCAATACAAATCCCAGGCGAACCCCGGCCAGGCCAAAAAACTTGCCAAACGAACGCAGCACGATCAACCCGACCTGATGAGCATGGGCGGCCAGGCTCAGTTGTGGCGTGACATCCATGAACGCTTCATCCACCACCAGCCAGCCACCGCGCTGGGCCAGTCGGGCATGCCAGTCCAGCAAGCGCTCGGGGCTCAACTGCAAGCCCGTGGGGTTGTTCGGGTTGACCACCACCAGCACGTCCAGACTGTCGAGGAAGAAGTCCACTTCCGGCTCCAGCACTTCGCGCACGATGTAGCCACTGCGGCGCCAGGCTTCGGCGTGTTCGGCGTAACAGGGTGAGAGGACGCCGACCTTGCCGGCACGGCGCAGGCGCGGTAACAGTTGGATGGCCATCTGCGAACCCGCCACCGGCAGCACATGCATGGCGCCGTAATAATCGCAGGCGGCCTGTTCCAACCCGTCATCGGTCTCGGGCAGGCGTGCCCAGGCCCGTGGTGCAATCGCCGGCACGTCGAACGGCCAGGGCGCCAGGCCGCTGGACAGATCCAGCCAGTGCGCCTCGGCAATCCCGTATTGCCTGGCCGCGTTGCGCAGGCGTCCACCGTGCTCAAGCATAAAACTCAGCTCCCAGGCAGAGAATCAGCAACCACAACCATACGCCACGCTGGACCAGTTGCCAGCCGCGATCAATGGCGTCGGCGTTCGCCGGGGCGCCTTCGCCCAAGGGCGGACGTTGATGCAATTGCCCGTGATACACCGCCGCGCCACCCAGTTCGACCCCCAGTGCGCCCGCGCCGGCGGCCATCACGGGCCCGGCATTGGGACTGTCCCAGGTCGGGCCCTGGGTGCGCCAACACTTGAGCGCCAGACGGGTTTTCCCAAGCACGGCGTAAGTCAGCGCCACCAGGCGCGCCGGAATATAGTTGAGCCCATCATCGATCTTGGCCGCCGCCCAACCGAAACGCTCAAAGCGCTCGTTGCGATAGCCCCACATGGCGTCGAGGGTATTGCTCAGGCGATACAACACCACACCCGGCGCGCCCGCGACGGCGAACCAGAACAGCGCGGCGAACACCGCGTCACTGCCGTTCTCCAGCACCGACTCAGTGGCGGCACGAGCGACGGCCGTCTCATCCAGTTCGGCGGTTTCGCGACTGACCAGGTAGCCGACCCGCCGACGCGCTTCGTCCAGATCCCCACCACGCAGTGCCCGGGCCACCGGCTCGACATGCTCCCCGAGGCTGCGCAGGCCGAGGGCGAGGTAGAGCGCCAGGATTTCCACCAGCCAGCCCACCAACGGCGCCCAGGACAGCGCCGTCACGAGCAAGGTCAGCGGCACCACGGCGATGATCCACGCCGTCACGCCATGGCTGCGCCAGCCACGCCCGCCGGAGTTGAAACGTTGTTCGATACGATCGGCAAAGCGACCGAAGGCCACCAGCGGATGCCCGCGTCGGGGTTCGCCCAACAACGCATCCAGCGCCACTGCGGCGGCACTGAGCAACGCCACACTCATGGGCTGACTCCCCAATGGTTTTCGTAGAGCAATTCATCCAGCGCACGCGGCTGCGCCCAGCCTTCCAGGGCGAGCATCGGTGCCGGGTAAAAACCCTCGACCGGTCCAAGGCACAATATTGCCAGCGGTTTGGCGCCGGCGGGCAGGCCCAACAGTTCGGCCAGGGCCTGGGGCTCGAACAGAGAAACCCAGCCCATCCCCAGCCCTTCGGCACGGGAGGCCAGCCACAGATTCTGGATCGCGCAGGACAACGAGGCCAGGTCCATTTCCGGCAGGGTTCGTCGACCGAAGACATAACGCTCGCGATCATCCATCAACGCCGCCACCAGCACTTCGGCACAGTCGTTGAGGCCTTCGACCTTGAGCTTCATGAATTCATCGCTGCGCTCACCCAGGGCCTCGGCGGTGCGGATGCGTTCCTGCTCCACCAGTTGACGGATTTGCCCACGCAAGGCGCGGTCGCTGATGCGAATGAACCGCCACGGCTGCATCAGCCCCACACTGGGGGCCTGGTGGGCGGCTTCCAGCAGGCGACGCAGCAACGCTGGCTCAACGGTGCCGCCGGTGAAGTGGCGCATGTCGCGGCGTTCGGCGATGGCCCGGTAGACGGCATCGCGTTCGGCCTGGGGGAAGGCGTTGTCTGTCATGGTCGCTTCGCGAGCAGGCTCGCTCCCACATCGGCGGGTGCTGTACTTGAGATCACGCGATCCCCTGTGGGAGCGGGCTTGCTCGCGAAGACGGTTTCAGGGTCAGGCGCAAACAGCCCGGCAATCGCCCTCGGATTCGACGGAAAATAGAAATGCACGTAGGAAGCCGTCATCCGTCCCTGCCGGAAAACCGCCTCCGCCCCGCGTCCGCCGTTAGGGCTATGGCCTCGGGCAATGGGCGCAAGCTCGGTGCTGGTCAGGGAATGATGATAGGTATGCCCACGCAGGGTGCCTTCGGGTAACTCCACCGATTGCAGCGCCAGGGCCGCCAGACGCTTTTGCATCTGCGCGTCACCGGCCAGCAACCCAAGCAGCTCGGCGCGGGTGCCGTCCACATCCGTCAACGAGTCCAACAGATAAAGCATGCCGCCGCATTCAGCGAGCAAGGGCTTGCCTGCTTGATGGTGCGCGCGGATCGCCGCCAGCATCGGCGCGTTTTGCGCCAGCGCAACATGGTGCAATTCCGGATAGCCACCGGGCAGATACAGGCTGTCCGCCTCCGGCAGTTCGCTGTCATGAATAGGTGAAAAGAAGCTCAGTTGCGCCCCCATGGCTCGCAGCAGATCCAGGCTGGCGCCATAGGTGAAGGCAAACGCTTCGTCCCGGGCCACAGCGATGCGCACACCTTCCAGCCACGGCTGCGCGGCAATCACTTCTGGCGCGACGAATTCCACGGCGGGCGGCAACGCCACTTCACAACTGCCAGCCAAGGCATCGGCGGCGGCGTCGAGGCGCAGGTCCAGATCATTCAATTCACTGGCCTGGACCAACCCAAGATGGCGGCTTGGCAGTTCGATGCCGGTTTCCCGTGACAAGGCGCCGTACCAGCGCAGGCCTTCGGTCAGGCTGCCTTCGAGCAACTGTGCATGGCGCAAGGTGCCGACCCGATTGGCCAGCACCCCGGCGAAGGGCAAGTCCGGCTGATACCGCGCCAGCCCCAGGGCCAGGGCGCCGAAGGTCTGGGCCATGGCCGTGCCATCGATCACTGCCAGCACCGGCACGCCGAAGTGCCGGGCCAGATCGGCACTCGATGGCGTGCCATCGAACAACCCCATCACCCCTTCGATCAGAATCAAGTCGGCTTCGGCGGCGGCTTCCCACAACAAACGACGACTTTCCTGCTCGCCGACCATCCACATGTCCAGTTGGTAGACCGGTGCGCCGCTGGCCCGCTCAAGGATCATCGGGTCGAGAAAATCAGGCCCGCACTTGAAGACCCGCACCCTGCGCCCCTGCTTGCGGTGCAAGCGCGCCAGGGCCGCGGTGACGGTGGTTTTGCCTTGCCCGGAAGCAGGGGCGGCGATCAGCACCGCCGGGCAGTGACGACTTGCTAAAGAAACATCACTCACAGTTCGACGCCTTTCTGCGCCTTGATGCCGGCCTGGAACGCATGCTTGATCATCCCCATCTCAGTGACGGTATCGGCCAGTTCGATCATCTCCGGCTTCGCGCCGCGACCGGTCACCACTACGTGCTGCATCGGCGGGCGGGCCTGCAGGTCGCTCAGGACCTGATCAAGGTCGAGGTAACCGTGCTTGAGGGCGATGTTGAGTTCATCGAGCACCACCAAGCCTATGGACGGATCGCTCAGCAATTGACGCGAGACCGCCCAGGCCGCCTCGGCAGCGGCGATGTCACGTTGGCGATCCTGGGTTTCCCAAGTGAAACCTTCGCCCATGACATGAAAGCGCACCTGTTCCGGGAAGCGGCGGAAAAACAGCTCCTCACCGGTACTGTTTCGGCCTTTGATGAATTGCACCACGCCGCATTGCATGCCATGCCCCATGGACCTGGCCAGCATGCCGAACGCCGAACTGCTCTTGCCCTTGCCGTTGCCGGTCAGCACCAGCAGCAAGCCGCATTCGTTGGGCGAGTTGGCAATGCGCTCGTCGATCACGGCTTTCTTGCGCAGCATGCGCGCCAGGTGGCGTTCGTCGCGATCGGGGGTCTGGGTCATGGGAGCTCTCCGTTGGGATTGGATAACGGCGGGCGGGCACAAAAAAGACGGCAACAAGCCTGGCATCGCCCACCGTGATGCCGTTGGATGAATCAGGCCGGTCTCCGGGCTCATGAGCGGCGTGATGCCGGGCTGCGCGCCTTCCCATGTCATATGGACACAGTGGCTGGTGACCCTGTGCAGGGCCAGGCGCAGCGTTGACTCATTTACCGTTGCGGGGGCAGCGCCGGGTTCGTATGCACTCACCGGCTTCCCTGTTTCACTCTGTCGACCCGACGATCGCCCGGCCACAGAGCACCTGAAACAAGCCGCGAAGGTTAGAGGGTTGGGGGTGGAGCGTCAATTAAAGCCGGCACAGGTTCAACAACGGATATTGGCCCTGATCAATAAAATGACGCCAATCTTGTGCCATGCTGCGGCAAGTGATATCAAATAGGCATCACGACCCGATATCACAATAACAAGGGGGCAAAAGCATGCAAGGCATGATCATCAGCAATCCAAAACTGGAATTCCTGCGCCCGGTGCTGGAACGCTGGTTTGACTGTATCGACCGTTACAACGCCGTGCGCGGCGATAACGACACACCTTACTGGTTCGATGAAAAAGCCAATCTTGGCTTGCTGTCCGCCGCAGCCTGGATGGCCGAAATGGTCACGCTGCAGAACACCCCCACCCGCAAACAGAATGAAGAAGGCGAACGCAACGTCAGCGCCGACCTGTTCATCGCCAGCACCGAGGAGCGCGCTTTCATCCAGGCCACTCAACGCTGGCCGAAGGTCAAGAGTCTCAACCTCACTCAGCCGCTGCTCGACATCACCAGCGACGCCAAGCGCATCAGTTATTCCAGTGACCTGCGATTGGGTTGCCTGTTCGTCGCACCGCAAAAGGCTCAGCAAAGCACCACGCCAGAAGAGCTGCAGGACATGATCGATGAACTGCAGAAGGAAAATACCTGCGCCGTGGCCTGGTACTTCCCTTATGCCTATCGCAAATTGCGCAATGAGGCCGGGCAGTATCATCCGGGCATCGCCGTGCTGTTCAAGCAGGCCCACGGCTGACCGGTTGAACCATCGCGGGTCTAAGCTTCTCTATGAGTAACTACCATGCACTCATAGGGAAGCCCGCATGCTCAAGCCACCCCACCTTCTGATCGTCGCATTGGCCGCAGGGCTTGTTGCTTGCGGCGAGTCTTCCACGCTGCAGGTTTCCGACGGCACTGGCCCCTCGCCAAAACTGCCGGAACCGAACAAGACCCTGATCCCCACCGTCAACATTGCAGAAGCGGTCGGCTGGCCGGATGGCGCCAAGCCCACCCCCGCACAGGGACTGCAAGTGGGCGCATTCGCCGAAGGGCTGGATCATCCGCGCTGGCTATACGTGCTACCCAACGGTGATGTGCTGGTGGCAGAAACAAACGCGCCGCCCAAACCGGACGACGCTAAAGGCATTCGTGGCTGGGTCATGGAGAAAGTCATGGGCCGCGCCGGCGCGGGAGTGCCCAGCCCCAATCGCATTACCCTGTTGCGTGATGCCAATCATGATGGCATCGCCGAAACCCGTACGGTATTTCTGGAAAACCTCAATTCGCCGTTCGGCATGACGCTGGTGGGCAATGATCTCTACGTGGCCGACACCGATCGTCTGATTCGCTTCCCCTATAAAGAGGGCGATACGCAAATCAAGGCGCAGCCGACCAAGGTCGTCGACCTGCCGGGTGGCACGCTCAACCACCACTGGACCAAAAACGTGATCGCCAGCCAGGACGGCAGCAAGCTGTACGTCACTACCGGTTCGAACAGCAATGTCGGGGAAAACGGCATGGAGGCCGAAGAAGGCCGCGCAGCCATCTGGGAAGTGGACCGCGCCAGCGGCAATCACCGCATCTTCGCCTCGGGCCTGCGCAACCCCAACGGCCTGGCCTGGGAGCCGCGCAGTGGCGCGCTATGGACCGCGGTGAATGAGCGCGATGAGATCGGCAGCGACCTGGTCCCGGACTACATCACCTCAGTCAAGGACGGCGCCTTCTATGGCTGGCCCTACAGCTATTACGGGCAGAACGTCGATAAGCGGGTCGAGCCACAAAAACCGGAACTGGTGGCCAAGGCCATCGCCCCGGATTACGCCGTCGGCCCACACACCGCGTCACTGGGCCTGACGTTCGCCGAAGGCAGCACCTTGCCAGCGCCGTTTACCGAAGGCGCTTTTATCGGGCAGCACGGCTCATGGAACCGTAAACCCCACAGCGGCTATAAAGTGATTTTCGTCCCCTTCAACGCCGGCAAACCGGTGGGGCAACCGGTTGATGTGCTGACCGGTTTCCTGAATGCCGATGAAAAAGCCCAAGGCCGACCAGTGGGTGTGGTGATCGACAAACAGGGCGGGCTGTTGGTGGCTGATGATGTGGGGAACAAGATTTGGCGGGTTTGGGCTAAATAACCGCTGAAGAAGCTGACCTGAACACTGGAACCTGTGGCGAGGGAGCTTGCTCCCGCTGG
>NZ_JABWQV010000219.1 GCF_014268615.1 Pseudomonas tehranensis
CCCGTGGCGAGGGAGCTTGCTCCCGCTGGCGTGCGTAGCGCGCCCAAAAGGACTGAGCTCAATTCGCCGAATGCTCAGTGATTGGAGGTTTTTTGGGGCTGCTGCGCAGCCCAGCGGGAGCAAGCTCCCTCGCCACGGTGGATCGGGCCCACCTTGAGTGAATGGTTTCTTCATCGATATGCACGTTTATGCAAAACAGCATTTGTCTTCTACGAAAAGAACAAGCACTATGCGCGTTATGCAAAAACGCAACGTTTCTACCGTATTAAGAGCATTGCTCGATCAGCACGGGATCTCCCCCACGGAGCTTCACCGGCGTACCGGCGTGCCTCAGTCCACCCTCTCGCGGATTCTGAGCGGCAAGATCGTCGATCCTTCGGATAAACACATCTCGAAGATCGCCGAATACTTCGCCGTGAGCACCGACCAGTTGCGCGGGCGCGCGGACCTTTCGTCCGCGGGCAATAGCCGTCGCGACGAGCCGCATTCCGAACTCAAGGACATAAGCCTTTGGGACGACGAAACACCCGTCGAGGACGACGAGGTGTCGGTCCCTTTTCTGCGTGAGGTTGAATTGGCTGCTGGATCAGGAAGATTCGTCATTGAGGAAAGCGAGCGCTCAAGCCTGCGCTTCGGCAAGCGCAGCCTGCGGCATAACGGCGTACAGTTCGACCAGGCCAAATGCGTGACCGTTCGCGGCAACAGCATGCTGCCGGTGCTGCGCGACGGCGCCACGGTCGGGGTGAACGCAGGTAAATGCGGGATTGGCGACATCGTGGACGGCGACCTCTACGCCATCAATCACAACGGCCAACTGCGAGTGAAGCAGCTTTATCGTCTGCCCACCGGCATCCGCCTGCGCAGCTTCAACCGCGACGAGCACCCGGATGAGGACTACACCTTCCAGGAAATGCAGGATGAGCAAATCGTCATCCTCGGCCACGTCTTCTGGTGGGGCATGTACGCCCGTTAACCCTCTCGCTGTCAGATAAAACCCGCCACCGTGCGGGTTTTTTTTCGCCTCTGAAAATCGCCCACCCCCCGTATTCATTGAACGCCGATGCGTTGATGCATGAGTCATGCATAAATAAATGCATTTACGCATTGACTGTATATGCATCCATGCATATTCTGTGTCCAAGCCGCTCGACAAAGCGGCTGGCAACAAAGCTCTTTAGTTTCACCAACAGGCAGCGATGAACCGGCCTTAACGGTTCAGAGGGTTGGCAACTGACCCGGGTGTGCAGCGTAAAGCACCAGAAGCAGTTATCCGGCGGGCAGGGACCGCGGTCGGAAAAACAATTTGAATGGATCCGTACCGCGCCAGTCGCGCCGAAAGATCAACTTCCTTCTGGCCACCGGCCAGGGAAGGCGAAGGACCGCATTACTGAAAGGCCCGGTTCACCCCGGGCTTTTTGGAATGCCTACCTCAAGAGACATCGTTTGAACCCAATACACACCTTTCATCTATCACCCCCAGGAGGCGTGACATGACAAACGAGCAACAAGCGTTGCTGGACATGCCGATCTGGCTGGTCATCGTGCTCGCCCTGGTGGGCGGGGTGTCCGGCGAGATGTGGCGTGCCGACAAAGAGGGCGCCCGCGGCTGGTCGCTGTTGCGCCGCCTGGCCTTGCGCTCCGGCGCCTGCATGGTCTGCGGCGTCTCGGCAATCATGCTGCTGTATGCCCTTGGCCTGTCGATCTGGAGCGCCGGCGCCCTGGGCTGTTTGACCGCCATGGCCGGTGCCGATGTGGCCATCGGTCTTTATGAACGATGGGTTGCCAAGCGCATTGGCGTTTGCGAAGTGCCGCCGCGTGATTCTCGCCATGACCAACAGTGAGCGGCGACTGATCCTCGCGTCGCCATAAAAACAGGAGGCCATCAATGCCCATCATCGAAAAACCTTCGCAGCTGTTTATCGCCATCGCCGAAACCCTGCGTACCACTGTTCCCGGTTTGCGGGCCGGCACGCTCCAGGATTTCGACGGTGTTGGCGATCAACCCTGGGTGTTGATCGCTTTTGAGCGGGATGCGCCGGGCAACCGGGCCAACGATGGACGTATCGCGCATGACCTGACGGTTTCCATGCAGGTCGTGTTGCCCGGTACAGCGTTGGCGGCCTGCGATCTGGCCAGTGAGTTGAAACACCTGGTCGTCAATAACCGCTGGAATCTGCCGGGCGATCAATGCGACCTGCCCATGAACATCGAAGGCATCGCATCCACGTTCACCCACGAAGCTCGGGCTTACAACGCCTGGACCCTTTCATTTACCCAAACCCTCTACCTCGGCCCGACGCTGCTGGAGGACCCGTTGGGCATCCCGAAATTCGCCCGGACCTGGGAAGTGTCGGACATCGACGACCCGGCTCAATACACCGCACTCGAGGACTGACCCATGTTTGATGCGCTGTTGCGGATGCATCTGGGGCCGCTCATCGAGCGTTTGGCCGAGATGGAAACCGAGCTGGAGGACCTGCACCGACGCGCCGACAGTTTCTGTCGCATCGGTGTTTGTCAGGAGGTCGACGCGGCCAGCAACACCTGCAAGGTCAGCCATGGCGAGTTGTTGACCCCGGCGATCCGTTTTTTCAATCCCAGTGCTGGCGAACAGAGCGAGTCGCGCATCCCCTCGGTGGGCGAGCAGTGTTTGCTGCTCAACCATGGCGGCGGTGAGAGCGGTGGGCAGTCGGTGGCCTTGTTCGGCCTCAACGGCGGTCAGTTTCCACCCGTCTCGACACAGGCTTCGCTGACGCGTCGTCTCTATCAGGACGGTTCGGAAAACGGCTACGACCACGCCAGTCATGTCCTGCATTGGAAAAATGGCCCGGCGGCGTTCGCCGGTTCCCGTGAGTCCCTCGACTTAAGCATTGGCCCGGCGAGGCTGGTAATGACGCCGCAGGCCATCGAATTGCAACTGGGCGCCGTCGGCCTGCGGCTCGACGCGTCCGGTGTGCACCTGAGCGGCCCGGTAGTGGACCACCAGGGGCGCGTCATCAGTACCGCATAAGAGATTTCCTCATGATTGGAATCGATCGAAATACCGGCGCCACGGTCGACGACTGGCTGCAGTTCGTGCAGCGCGCCACTCGAGCATTGACCACGCCGTTGGGCACTCGGCAAAAGCGCCCTTTATATGGCTGCGCCCTCACGCAATTGCTCGGGCAGAACCTCGGCGATGACGTGCTGATTCTTGCCCAGAGCCACGCAGCCCAAGCGTTCTACAACCCGGACAATGGCATCGGCGACTTCGAGCCGCAGGTCATTGTCGCCACCCGACAGGGCGCCGGCTTGTTGTTGCGCTTCGCCGGCACCTGGAAAAACCGCAAACAGACTTTCGAGGTGGTGACATGAGCATGTTGATACCCGGCCAGAACCAGTTGGCCGAACCGGCAATCGTCACTGTCGAAGCGTTCGAGGACCTGCTCGCCGAATTCAAAACCTTCGTGGTCGAGTACGTCGGCGCTCGCTCTCCCGAGAGCGCGGCCAAGCTTGTGGACAGCCTGGAAAACGAAAGCGAATTGCTGACCCTGGCCCTGGAGGCGTTCTGCGTCCGGCTGCAAACCCACGAACGCAAATACAACGCCCGTATCAAGCAGATGCTGGCGTGGTGGGCCACAGGGACGAATCTGGATGCCCGCCTCGCGGACATGGGCCTTGAACGTCAGTTGCTTGATCCGGGCGATCCGGCGGCATTCCCACCTGTCGAGCCGATTTACGAAAGCGATGAGGACGCCCGCTTGCGCTACTACCTGGCGCCCCATGCCCCGGCGGCGGGCTCGCGCATGCAGTATCGGCGGGAGATTTTCACCTTGGGTGAGCGGCCGCTGGTGAAGGTGGAAAACGCCACGACGGGTGTAATGACGGTCACTTACACCTTCAACCCGGATGGCTATGCGGCGCAGGTCAAGGACGGTAACGGACGCCGCACCGCGCCGGGTGAAGTCACGGTCACGGTACTGTCCCGCGAGGGCGATGGCACGCCGTCGCAGACGCTGCTCGACGGTGTTCGCCAGCACTTCGCCCGGCCTGATGTGCGACCGGAGACGGATCTGGTCATCGTCCAGCCCGCGCAAATCAAACCCTACAAAATCCGCGTTCTGGCGAAGATCCACGCCGGCCCGGATTCGGGGTTGACCAAGGTTGCTGCCGAGCAGCAGTTGCAGGCGTACGCCGAGGCTTGTCATCACTTGGAAGGCCGAGTGGACCCGAGCTGGATCGACTACACGCTGCACAGCGCCGGTGCGGTTCAGCTGCAGATTCTCGAACCGCTCGAGCCGATTGTGACGACGGCTTTTCAAGCCCCGTACTGCACGGGCGTCGAGGTCGAGGTGGATACGTTATGAGTGACGACACACCTCGCCCCAGCCTGCTGCCGGTCAACAGTTCGCCGCTGGAAAGAGCGCTCGATCTGGGTTTCGCCCGGTTGCTCGAACGCATTGATCCGCCGTTTCCCGAGTTGATGAACGCGAGCCAGACCCCGACCGCTTTCTTGCCTTATCTGGCGGCGGATCGCAGCGTCAGCGAGTGGGACGCGGCCGCCAACGACCTGGAAAAACGTTTGACGGTTTCGCTGTCCTGGCAGATCCAGCGCCAGGCCGGCACTCGCCAGGCCTTGAACCACGCTGTTGAGTCTCTGGGGTTCACGCCCCACGTCACTGCCTGGTACGAACAGCAGCCCAATGCCCATCCCTATTCCTTTGATGTGCAAGCCATCATCGGTCAAGGCTGGGCCAGTGGTGATCACAATCGCTTGATACAGCGAATCAATGCAGCCAAGAGCGAGCGCGACCAGGCCAGCATCACCGTCGTGCATCAAACGCGCGGCGGCCTGGCAGCGGCGGCAGTTTTGCACGGACCGCTGAGCGACGGTGAGCTGTTTTTGTGCGGGGTGTTACCGGTACTCGATCTCGGCGCGCGGCTTACCAGCATTGGGGTTTCCCAACGCTACACCATTAACGATTACGACCTCAGGGCGCAGCCATGACAGAAGACATTACGCGCTTGGTTCGCTTCACTTCCGCCGGTTTGGATGAAGTGTTGCAGGCAAAAAACCAAGGCTTGAAAGGAGAGATCACTCACATCGGTGCTGGCACCGCTCGCTACGATCCCAATGGATCGGAAACCGTGCTGCGCGATGAACGACAGCGCGTGGCGATTGTGGATTATGAAGACCTCGATTCGGGGCAGCTAAGAATGGCTGCGTTGTTCGACGGTCCGGATGAGTACGAGATCGGCGAGTTCGGTTTTTATCTTTCCACCGGCACGCTGCTGGCGGTGTATTCGGTGTCGGGGAAGTTGCTGACATACAAAGCCGCAGCAGCGCGTGTATTACAAAAATTCACAGTGGATATTTCACCGCTACCGGAGCAAAGCGTCACGGTGGTCGTCGGGTCTGAAAACCTCAACATTCTGCTGAGCCAGGAAATCGCCGCGCTGGCGACGGCCAACATCGACAACATGGTGCGGCATGTTGGCCTGATGTTCCGGGTGATGACGCTTGAAGCCAATAAATCAACAGCACAAGGAGCTTGAACGTGAGTCTGGAAACCACTATCGCGTCACTGGTGACAGCGGCCAACAACTTGACCTCGGTGGTCAATGGAAAAATTGGCAGTATCAATACGACCATGGCTACGGCGTTGGCGCAGTTCAATGAGTGGCGAAGCCTGAAGGATGTGGAAGGGGATCCTGCAGCTCTTGGCACGATTCGTCGCAATGTTTTGCAGGGACATGTCTATGGAACTGGAAAGCCCCACGGCAGTATCGCACAGGGAGAGTTTGTCTCAACCGACCTAGGTGCTAGCACGAATGTGTACATGCACTTCATGGTGCCTTTGAATATCAACGTTAACTCGGAAATGTTCTGGTTCAATATCAAGGGTTACAGCTACGGTACCGCGAAAATAATCGACGAGACGCTGGTTGGATATTGTTATCAACCCACTCGGTCACTGCTGAATGTGTCGACTTTTGGGAACATGACGCCAGCGGTCTATGTTGATACCAACGGCAATATCGTCATGCGGATTCTGATCCCCAGTATTTACTACACCACTGTGCGCATAGACACCATGCGCGTGGGCAATGGTCGGTTATTCAGTCTGGGCGACTTGAAAACCAAATTATCATTGGCCGATACCGTCGTTTTCAGTAAGGAATGAACATGTCTGATACATCCATCACCGACACTCTTGCACTTCCCCTCGCTGTGCCTTCGCGCGAAATCGAATGGGCGGCCATCCGTACACGCCGCAATCAGTTTCTGCGCGAAACGGATTTCACCCAATTGCAGGATTATCCGGCTACAGACGCCCAGCGGATCGAGGTTCAGGCATATCGCCAGGCCCTGCGTGATGTCCCCGAGCAAATCGGGGATCCGTCCAAACTGGTCTGGCCTGTACTTCCGGCCTTCATCAAGTAACCCCAACCGCGACAGCGGTTTTTTTTCGCCCGCAATAAGCACCGTGATGGGGCTTTTGTGTTTTTCGCATCTGGAGAATCCGTAGATGCCCTCTCGTAAGCAATACACCGTGCTGTTGCCATTTCCCTCCGGCGGCGGCCACTGGTCGAGCATCGGCCAGAAGCTCGAACTGCTGGACGTCGAGGCCAATGCCTTACGCAGTGCCGGTCGCCTTGAGCTGACCAGCGTCCTGGAGGCGCGCAAACAGACCAGCGACACGCAAGCCATCCCAACCACCCCGGCCAAAAAGGCCACAACCAAAAAGGCTGAATAACCATGGCTGAGGTTTTGAACTTCGAGCACAACGGCATCACCGTCAATGCCACTGAATCTCCCGAGGCCATGGGTGGCCTGGGTGATAACGTCATCGGTCTGGTCGGCACCGCGCCGAATGCCAATCCGCTGATTCCGAAAAACACCCCGTTCCGCATCAACAGCTTCACCACCCAGTCCCAACTGGACCCGACCGGTGCTGAGGCGGGGACGCTGTTTCAGGCGGTTTACCAGATTCTCAAAGTGGTCAAGGTGCCGGTCTATGTGGTCATTGTCGAAGAGGGCGCCACACCGGCTGACACGCTGAACAATGTCATCGGCGGCATCGAAGCCGAGACCGGTCGCAAGCTCGGTCTGGCGGCGTTGAGCGGGGTCGCTGAAGACCTGACCATCATTGGTGCGCCAGGCTTCACCGGCACCAAGGCGGTAGCGAGCGAGTTCGCCTCGTTTGGCAAGCGCATCAAGGCGCGTGTGGTGCTCGACGGCAAGGACGCCGCGGTTGCTGATCAGGTGACTTACAGCCAGGAACTGGGCGGCGCGGACCTGGGTTTCGACCGTTGCCTGGTGGTGCACAACATGCCGGCGGTGTACTCCAAGGCGGCGAAGAAAAACGTTTTCCTGGCGCCGTCGAGCCTGGCCATCGCCGCGCTCGCCAAGGTCAAGCAATGGGAGAGCCCGGGCAACCAGGTCACCTACGCTGAAGACGTCTCGCGCACCGTGGAATACAACATCCTCGACACCTCCACCGAGGGCGATCTGCTCAACCGCTACGGCGTTTGCTATTACGCCCGGACCATTCTCGGCGGCTTCTCGCTGCTGGGTAACCGTTCCGTCACCGGCAAGTTCATCAGCTACGTCGGCCTAGAAGATGCCATCAGCCGCAAGCTGGTCAAAGCCGGCCAGAAGGCCATGGCCAAGAACCTGACCAAATCCTTCATGGACCAGGAGGTCAAGCGCATCAACGACTGGCTGCAAACCCTGGTCGCCGACGAAACCATCCCCGGCGGCAGCGTGTACCTGCATCCGGAACTGAACAGTGTCGAGAAGTACAAGAACGGCACCTGGTACGTGGTCATCGACTACGGTCGCTACGCGCCGAACGAACACATGATTTATCAACTCAACGCCCGCGATGAAATCATCGAGCAGTTCCTGGAGGATGTTCTCTAATGTTTACCAACCGCGTAAGACAGGCCATCGCGGCCACCCTGCAAGGCCTGCCGTTGTCGGCGACCGTGGAAGAGTTCTCCCCGCCGAAGATCGAATTCGACATGGAAGCGATGACCGGCGGGCGCTTCATCGCCGAAGAAATGGCCAAGAGCGGCAAGGTGCTGAACGCTACCCTCGTGCTGCAAGGGGCCGGGCCGGAGATCATGCTCGCCTTGGGCGTGCAATTGGGCGATGACATTCTGCTGAACGTGCGTGAAGCCGGCCAGGATCAGGATGGCAACACCTGGTTCACCTACCACACCGTCGGCGGCAAGCTCAAATCCCTGGAAGAGGCCAAGCTGAAGATGGGCGACAAACCCACCACGACACTTGAGCTGGCCTGCCGCACCTACAACCGTCTGGAAAATGGCGTCCCGGTGATCGACATCGACGTGCGTACTCAGAAGTTCGTGCTCAACGGCGTCGACATCCTCGGCGATGCCCGCCGTGCGGTGCTGCTGCCCTAAAACAAGTGCCTGGCAACTGGACACAGTCCGGTGGGAGCGAGCCTGCTCGCGATAGCGGCG